>JANNRU010000308.1:0-15469 GCA_031401755.1 Acidobacteriota bacterium
GACGACGTCAGTAGAGCGGACTTCCGTATCGCCCCCACCGGGTTCGCCGCCGCCGGGATCGCCTCCCCCAGGATCGCCGCCGCCGGGATCGCCGCCGCCCGGATCGCCGCCGCCCGGATCGCCGCCACCGGGATCACCGCCGCCCGGATCGCCGCCACCGGGATCTCCGCCACCGGGATCGCCGCCACCGGGATCACCGCCACCGGGATCGCCGCCACCGGGATCGCCGCCGCCGGGATCGCCGCCGCCGGGATCACCGCCGCCGGGATCACCGCCGCCGTTCGCGCACGTGATGCCGGCGAAGTAGATCTCGTCGTTCTGGCTCTCCGCCGTCGCGGTCCAAACCAAGCCAAATCCGCTCCCATTCCAAACCAGCTGCGCGCCACGAGGCGCACCGGATAGCCCGGGAAGCCCAGCGGAATTGCCAATCGTTTCGCCGTTGACCCCGCGACGCGAATAGCACAACCCTTCCCCGCACGTGTGGACGATTCCGAATTCGCTCCCGGTCCAGGCGATCGCGTTCGCACTCGTGATCCCGACGGAATGCCCCGGCGTCAGCACATTTCCCGCGCCGTCGATTCGCGCGTACCGCAGCTGCGGCGCGCCCGCGTCCGAATCCTGCCAAAAGATCCCATAGTCCGCTCCGGTCCAGAACAGTCGGGGTTGCGACGGCGACGACTGGCCCGAAGTCACGAACTGCTCGTTCAACACGGTGGCGTCGCGATCAATTCGCGCGAAACCGAGCACCCTCGACCCGGCGCGCTCGTCGACCCAAACCACCGCGTAACTGCCCCCGCCGAATACGATGCCCGGCGAGTTCTCTAAGCCTGACGAAACGCCGCTGGCGAGCGTGGTCGTCCCGAGATAGCCACCGGTACCCGTGAAGCGCGCGAACGAGACCTTCGATTGCTCGATCGCCGAGACCTGCAGCCAGGTCACCGCGTAGTTCGTGCCATCCCAAGCGACCCGGGTACCGTAGCCGTCTTTCGAACCGGTGACCGGTATCGACGGACCGACCAGGTCACCCTCCGGATCGATTTGGTTGAAGAAGATCTGGATGAAAGGCACATACCAGGAAACCCCGAACCCGGCACCGGTCCAGACCAGTTGCGGCTCGTAGGACGGCCCCTTGGCATCGGTCACGCGTATGTCGCCGACGAGTTTTCGCCCCGACCGGTCGAGTCGCGTGAAAAAGACCTCGTTGCCGAAATTCCCGGCCCGAAGGTCCTCCCAGACCAGCCCGTACTCAGTCCCGGTCCAAACCATTTTGGGCGCCCCGGAAAGCGCCGGGTCGTTCGTGACGCGGATCGACCCCGCCGGCAGGGTCGCTACCACACAGGCCGTCGCGCAGGTCGCCCCGTCGTCGATGAAGCCATTGCAATCGTCATCGAACCCGTTGCAGATCTCCTCGGTATTCGGGTGTATCGATCCGTCCCCGTCGTTACAGTCGCCGACGACCTCATCGAAGCCGTCCTGGTCATCGTCGAATTCGTTGGTGCCGGCGAGGAACGGCCAGCTTGGGTGACCGCAGTCGTTGTTCTTCCCGTCCGGACGTTGGCGCGCGCCTGTATAGGTCCAGCGGTCACGGTCGTCGCAATCGACGGCCGAAGCGCAGCGTCTCCCAGCCAGTCGCCCGTCGCCATCGTGGTCCGCGCACCGCTCGACCATCGGCGTCCGAGCCGCCCCCAGCGCCAGCAACACCGGAAACACCAGAAGAAAACGCAATCGCATGGCCCCCCCTTAGATACAAATAAGACGGTGGATTCTAGTCGGCGGTGCAGCCCCGCGCCACGCAGGCGAGGCGCTCCGAATCAGAAGCCGGCCACGGCGCGCATCGCCGGTTCGACGAACCAATTCGGCATGAGCCCTCCCGCCAAGACGATGGCCGCGCAGAACGCGGCCGCGAAGAGGATCGCTCGAGGAACGACGAGCTTCCCGCCCTCGTTCGGAACGGCGATGATCGACCGGACGACATTTAAATAATAAAACAGCGCAACGACCGCTAGGGCCGCAGCGAGGAAGACCAGGCCCCACATTCCCGCCGCTCCCGCGGCGAGCAATACGTACATCTTGCCCCAGAAGCCGAGGACGAACGGGATCCCGCCGAGTGACAGCAGAAACACCACGAACATCGCGGCCAATCCCGGTGCGCGCCGGATCAGGTTGGCCGCCCCGGTCGCGGTCGGCTCTTCGCCCGCGGCCTCGAGCGCGGCGACGCACAGGAACGCGCCGGTATTCGAGAACAGATAGCCCACGAGAAAGAACAAGGCCATTCCGGCGCCGAGGCGGCTCCCGGCCGCAACCGCGAGGAGGACGTAGCCGATTTGGGCCACGCCGGAGTAGGCGAGTAAGCGCTTGAGATTCGACTGGTGCAAGGCCAAGAGATTTCCAACCACCATGGTCGCCGCCGCGAGCACCGCGATCCATACGGCGACGGCCGGCAAGCGACCGTCAAGTAGTTCGAAGTGCAAACGGAACAGCGCGGCGATGCCCGCCGTCTTGGGTGCGACCGACAGGAACGCCACGAACGGAGTCGGCGCAGCCTCATACGTGTCCGGAACCCAAATGTAGAAGGGAAACATCGCGACCTTGAATCCGAATCCGACCAGGAGGAGGACGACCCCCGAAGCGAGGGTCGGAGGCGACAAGTCGCGAGCCTCGAGCCAAAAGGTGGAGCCGATCGCCGAGTAAACGAGCCCGATGCCGAGAAGCATCGCGGCCGAGGAAACGCTTCCGAAAAGGTAGACTTTGATCGCGCCTTCGGAAGCTTCGCGTCGGTCCTTTTCGATCGCGGTCAGCACGTACAACGGTAGTGACAGCAACTCGAACGCGACGAAAAGGGTCAGTAGCTCCCGAGCCGAGACCAGCGCCATCCCTCCGATCGTGGCGAAGAGTAACAGGACCAGATAGTCGCCCGAGCGCTGCGACCATCCGCGCTGCTCGGCCCACGGGCCCGCGGCAAGCACCGACAGCAGCGCTGCGACCAGCAGAGCCTGTTTGACAAAGAGCGAGAACGCGTCCTGGACGAATGCCTCAGTGAACGTGATGCCGACCGGGAGGGAAAACGACGCGGCTAGCAGGCCGACGAGTCCCGCCGACGCAATCCACCAAGCGTGCCGCCGGGCCGAGCGTCGCGCCTCACCGACGACAAGATCGTAGGACAGGACGATAATCGCGAGCGCAAGCACCCCGATCTCGAGCGCTGCAGCGCGCCAATCCACCTCAGCCTCCGTACCGTGCAAGCAGCTCGGCCACGCCGCCTTGGATCGAATCGAGGAGCAGACGCGGGTAGACGCCGAGCAACAGTAACAGCCCGCCGAGGACGATCGGCGTGACCCACTCCATGCCGTGCAGGTCCTTGATCTCCCCGAACCGCTGGATGGCCGGACCGAAGTAGATCCGCCGCACCGCGCGCATCACGTAGATCGCCGTCACCAGCGCGCCGAAGACGGCCGGAAAGAGCCACCACGGGTGAGCGGAACTCCACGCTCCCAGAAACACGAGAAACTCGGCAACGAACCCGGCAAGACCCGGTAGTCCGAGCGACGAGAGGCCGGCGACGACGAAGAAGGTTCCCATTCCGGGCTGCCGTTGGGCGAACCCCCCCATCTCTTTCATGTCACGCACGCGAGCCTTGTGGTAGACGAGATTGACCAGCGTGAAGAACAACCCGGTCATGATGCCGTGGGCCACCATCTGGAACACCGAGCCGGATAGGCCTGGAGCGGTCAGTGTCGCCATCCCGAGCATCACGAGACCCATGTGTGAAACCGAAGAGTAGGCGATCAGGTACTTGATGTCGCTCTGCCATCCTGCGGCGACCGCGCCATAGACGATGTTGATCACGGCCACGGTGCCGACGATCCAGGCGAACTCCGCCGCTGCGGCAGGCAAGAGCTCGAATCCCAGCCGCAGCACGCCGTAGGCGCCGAGCTTCATCAGCACGCCGGCATGGACCATCGATCCGGCGGCCGGCGCTGAGGCGTGACCGTCGGGTGACCAGGTGTGGAACGGCCAGATACCCGCGAGGATGCCGAATCCGACATAGAACAAGAGGAATGCCGGCCGGGCTATCTCGTGCGGGAAAGCGACGTCGCGCAAGGCGACTAGATCGAACGTCGGCTGGCCGAGCGTTCGCCCACCCTCGACCCACAGTAGAAACAGGCCGACCAGGATAAACGCCGAGCCGGCCAAGAGGTACAGGGTCAGCTTCATCGCCCCGTACTCCTTGCCCCCGACCCGCAAGGCGCGATAGGTCCAGCCGAACGGGCCGCGCGCCGGAACCTCCATGCTCGAGCCCCAGACCACGATCAGGACGTACATCGGCAACACGGCCAGTTCGTAGAACAGGAAGAACAAGAACAGGTCCAACGAAACGAAGACTCCTAAAACGCCGGTGACGAGCAGAGCGAGGAAGAGAAAGAACTCTTTCTCGCGCTCGGCGAGATACCAGGTCGTGGTGATCGCGGTTAAATAGATTACCGCCGTCAACAGCACGAGGGAGAGGCTCAGTCCATCGACGGCGAGCCGATAGGCGATTCCGAGGGATGGAACGACGGAGAAACTCTCGACGAACTGGAACCCGCCGGCCACCGTGTCGTAGCGGGCGAGCAGAACCAGCGACACGACCAGAGGCGGAATCGCCGAGCCCAACGCCACCGCGCGCAAAGCGCCCCTCGCCCGCGCGGGTACGAGGAGCAAGAGCCCGCCACCGACGAACGGCGAGAGCAGCGCTATGGATAGCCAGGGAATGATCATCGTCGCCCGTTCAACCCCACCAGGCGAGGCAGATCAGCAGCAGAAAACCGACGGCGATCGCGTACAGGGCGTCCTGTGGCCGTCCGGTCTGGATGGCGCGCAAGCGCCCGGCCGATTGCCACGTGACCCAGGTGGCGAGGTTCACGCACCCATCGATCACGTAGCGGTCAAACCAGCCCACCATTCGGCCGAGATCCAGGTACAGGACGCGATAGCCCGCCAGGAACGCGTCGTCGACGTAGTAACCGCGTTCGAGCAGGCGGACGACCGGCGCGAGCCGTGCGCGCCAAACCTCGGGTCGGTAGGCGCGTCGCGAGTACCCGAGCCAAGCGACCGCGATACCGAGGAGGCCGACCGACGTCGCCAGCACCGGCACCCAGTCGGCCCCGTGCTCGACGGCGCCCGAACGCGGGCCCGAAATCGAGGCGCCGATCCACGCGTGAATCGGTTCACCGAGCGCACCCCCGCCGATGGCGGCGAGGCTCAGCGCCGCCATCGGAAGGGTCATCGTCGACGGCGCCTCGTGCGCCTTCATCGATCCGGCGTTGCCCCCGAAAAAAATGACGAAAAAGGCGCGGAACACGTAGAACGCTGTTAATCCTGCGGCCAGAACGAGCGCGGCGAACGCGAACCGGTGCCCACCCTCCCACAGCGAGATCAGGATCTCGTCCTTCGACCAAAAACCGGATAGCGGCGGCACACCGGCGAGAGCGAGACTCCCGACCAGGAAGCACGCTCCGGTCAGGGGCATGCGCTTCCACAACCCACCCATCTCGAAGATGTCGTTCGTGTGCACCGCGTGGATCAGACTCCCCGCGGCCAGGAACAGGAGCGCCTTGAAGAACGCGTGGGTCGTGAGGTGGAAAAACCCCGCCGCGGTCGCCGAGGCCCCGACCGCGGCCATCATGTATCCGAGTTGGCTGACGGTCGAGTAAGCCAGGATGCGTTTGACGTCGCGGGCGACCAGCGCCAGCGTGGCCGCAAGTAGCGCCGTGAGCACTCCCAGCGACAGAACGATTCCGGCAACGGCTGGCACGAGCGTTAGCAGCGGCGTAATACGCGCCATCAGGTAGACCCCGGCGGCGACCATGGTCGCAGCATGGATCAGTGCCGATACAGGCGTCGGGCCCTCCATGGCGTCGGGGAGCCAGACGTGCAGCGGAAACTGCGCGCTCTTTCCCATCGCTCCCAGGAACAGCCCGGCGACCCCGAGGGAGAGCATCGAGCCCGATAGTCTTCCGGCGTTCGCACTGTCGAACAACTCTTCGAAGACGAAGGTCCCGCTCCCCGACCAGAGGAAGATCAGGCCGAACGCGAATCCGACGTCACCGAGTCGGGTCGTCCAGAAGGCCTTCGTCGCCGCCCGTACGGCTTCGGGCTTTTGATGCCAGAATCCGATGAGCAAATAGGAACCCAGACCGACGAGCTCCCAAAAGAAATAGCTCTGCAACGTGTTGTGCGCGGCGACGAGACCCAGCATTGCCGCGGTGAATAATCCGTGGTAGGCGTAGTACCGGCCCAATGCCGTCGGCCGCTCGGCTGCCATGTAGGAGACCGAGTAGATCTGGACCGCCAGAGCGACCCCGCTGACCAGGACCAGCATCGGCACAGACAGGCCGTCGAGCAGCACGCCAAAACGAATCGCCGCCCCGTCTCCGAACGGAGCCCAGACGAACTCCCAGCTCCGTGGTTCTGGCGACGCGATGAACTGGCGTAGTAGCCAGAGGGCGGCGACGAAACTCGACGAGACTGCGGCGATCGACAACCAGGCTGCCTTGCGGCCCGAGCGTCGCACGGGCAAGACCAGGCCGAGAATCGCGGCGCTCGCCGCGGGGGCTCCGAGCAATAACGCAAGTGCCGCCGTCACGTCGCATCAACCTCGCAAATCGGAAAGCTCGTCCGCGTGAACGACCCCGCGGACGCGTTCGGCGAGCAAAAACAGCGACAGCCCAATCGCCACCTCGGCGACCGTGATGGCGATGCCGAACAGGACGATCAGCGCCCCGGCAAGGCATCCCCGGTGCCATGCAATACCCAGGATCGCCAAATTCGCCGCGTTGAACATCAGCTCCAACGAAAGGAGAATCGCGATCAGATGGCGCCGGGCTAGCACCCCGAACAGGCCGATGGCGAAGAGCACGATCGACAAGATCAGGATCCGTTCGAGGGTCATGCCTGCCTCTCGCGGCGGGCGACGGTCAGCGCACCGAAGATCGCTGCCAGCAACAAGACCGACAGGAGTTCGAACGGCACGAGATAACGCGTGAACAGCAGCACGCCGAGTTCAACCCCGTCGTCCAGCCCCCCGCGTCCAGCCCCCGTGCCCCCGACTTGCCACGCGATCGGCATCAGCGCCACACCCACCAAGACCGCGACGACCAGCGCCGGGACCGGCCGGCGCCAGGGTTGTGGATTATCGGTGCTTCCGCTGACGACGAGCGCGAAAACGACCAGCGTCAGGAGTCCCCCCGTGTAGAGCAGAATCTGCACCGCGGCGATTAGAGGGGCGGTCAAGGCGAGATAAACAACCGCGCTTGCGACCAACGTCGCCGCGAGACAGAACGCTGCGCGGTACAAACTTCGCGAGAGCACGACGCCGAGCGCACCCGCGATCATCACCGCGGCCAGGATGAAGAACAGCAGGTCAGCCACGATCACGGTCCCTTCGGAGTCGATTCCGGGGGTGATTCCGCCGGCTTGCCGCGGGCCGCGTCAGTCCACTCGCGCAAGCGCGTGGCGGTCGCATGGGATTCCAGCTCTGGATCGGCCAACAGACGCCGGCCATTTTCAAACAGGCGTTCCTTGCTCAGGAACAGACCCTGACGATTGAAGGTCGGCTCGTGCAGCGCTCGGGTCATGACGATTGCGTCGGTCGGACAGACCTGGATGCACAGCTCGCACTGCATGCAGGCCTGGAAATCGAGGGTGAACGCGTCGCAATAGGTGGCCCCGATGCCGTTCTCGCGTTTTTCAGCCTTGCGCAGCGTGACCGTGATGATCTGAGACGGACAGATGTACTCGCACAGGCGACAGCCGATGCAATTCTCCTCGCCGGTCTTCGGGTCGAGCGTCAACGCAAAGCTTCCCGCCCGCCACTGGCGCGGAATCGGCCGCGACTCTTTCGGGTAACGCACCGTGTTCGGCCGTCGGAAGAGGTTACGAAACGTCGTGCCCATCGCATGAAACGAGCCGGTCAGCGCGTTCATCGGCCGCCTCCCGCGAGCCCGACCCAAGCTCCAGTCGCGACCAGGATCGATAACGAGAGCGGAAAGAGCAGTTTCCAGTTGAAAGCCAGTGCTTGATCGATCCGCAGTCGCATGAAACTCCACCGAACCCAAAGCACGACCGAAAACAGGCCGACCATCTTTAGCAACAACCAGAAGGGTCCCGGCAGAAACGCCGGCCCCAGGTAGCCGCCGAAGAACACCGTCGCCGCGAGTCCGCAGAGCGCGAATGTGTGCGCGTATTCCCCCGCGTAGAACAAGGCGAACTTGATCCCCGAGTACTCGACGTTGTAGGCCGCGATCAACTCGGACTCGGCCTCGATCAGGTCGAAAGGCGCCTTGTTGGACTCGGCGAGCATGGCGATGAAGAAGACCACGAATGCGAGCTGCCCGATCACCGGTACGAACACAAACGCCAAGCCGCGTTGTGCTTCGACGATACCCATCAGACTGAAGGAGCCGGCGAGCAGCGCTGGGACGAGCAGCGCCAGCAGGAGCGGGATCTCGTAGGAGACGAGCATCGCCACCATCCGCAGGGCCGACAGCAATGCGTATTTGTTGTTCGAAGCCCAGCCGGCGGCGAAGACCCCGAATAGCGAGAGGGAGGCGAACGCCGAAAAGAGCAGGACCGAGTAGGGGTGATCGACGACGGCCCAGCCGGGCAGGAACGGGATAAAGGCGAACCCGAGTAAGGCCGGCACGACGGCCAGGATTGGCCCCAGATTGAACAGCACGCCGTCCGCCGCGCGCGGCGTGATGTCTTCCTTGGCCAAGAGCTTGACGATATCCGCTAAGGGCTGGAGCCAGCCGTGCGGCTTTCCGACCTGGTACGGCCCGACGCGGTTCTGCATGCGAGCCGCGACCTTGCGTTCGAGCCAGGTCAGGTAGGCCACGCAGGTCATGCCGACGGACAGCACCCCGGCCGACAGGAGTATCACGCCAACTAGCGGCATCGATCCGGCGTCATTCACCGATCGACATCTC
This sequence comes from Acidobacteriota bacterium, assembly GCA_031401755.1. Classification (GTDB taxonomy): domain Bacteria; phylum Acidobacteriota; class Polarisedimenticolia; order Polarisedimenticolales; family Polarisedimenticolaceae; genus JANNRU01. The sequence continues at coordinate 8,967 of JANNRU010000308.1, forward strand.
CCATGACCGGGTCGAGCGAGCCCAGCGTCGCTATCACGTCGGCCAGCAACATGCCGGGAGCGATCAGCGGCACGACCTGCAGGTTGGCGAAAGAGGGTGCGTTGATCTTCAGTCGCCACGGTTGCGACGTGCCGTCCGCGACCAGCAACACGCCGAGCTCCCCGCGCGGCGACTCGACCGCGGCGTAGGCCTCACCCGCCGCGAGCTTGGTCGCCTTCGGGTTCTTCAGGGGCTTGCGCGAACAGATCGGGCCCGGCGGCAGGCCGTCGACGATTTGGCGGATGAGGCGCGCCGATTGACCGATCTCGGCCATGCGCACCTCGAAGCGCGCGAGCGCGTCGCCGGCCGTTCGGACCGGGATGTCGAACTCCAGCTCGGCGTAGGCGTCGTAGGGTCGCGCGCGGCGAATGTCGAAAGCCACGCCGGATCCACGCAGGACCGGTCCCGTGACACCGGCTCCCAGTGCGAGATCGCGCGAGATCACGCCGACACCTTCGGTTCGACCGCGAAACACGCCGCTCTTGGCGGACATCGACAGCAGTTCGTCCAGCATCGCGTCGAACCCGTCGGCCAGTCCCCGAGCGTGGGCGCCGATCGCGGAGGTCAGATCGTACCGCGCGCCACCGATCAGATTGAAGTTCGTGTGGAAGCGCGTCCCGGTCAGCTCCTCCAACAGGTCGAGGATTTTTTCCCGCTCCCGGAAACAGTACATGTAGAGCGTCGTCCCGCCGCCGAGTGCCCCGCCCAGATCGAGGCCTAGAGTGCCCAGCCAAACCAGATGCGAGGCGACGCGCTGAAGTTCGGCCACGAGCCCTCGGAGCCAGGCTCCTCGGCGCGGGACGTGGAAGCTCCCGTGGCGTTCGACCGTCAAAACGAAGGCGAGCGAGTTCGATGTCGGCCCGAGATAATCGTTACGCTCGAATACGGGTGCGAGTTGGTCGTAGGCCAGAGTCTCACAGAGCTTCTCGACGCCGCGGTGCAGGTACCCGATTCCCGGTACCGCGCGCAGCACCGTCTCGCCCCGCAGGTACAAGACCAACCGCAGCACCCCGTGCGTCGAGGGATGTTGCGGGCCCATGTTCAGCGCTAATTCGCCGAAGTCGCGCTCGACGATCTCGACGTCGCTGGTCATGCTTCCGGCTCGGCCACGGGGGCACCGACGGTTGCCGGCCGGTAGCCCCAAGGCGTGTCGATCGGGAAATCCTTGCGCAACGGGTGACCCACGTACTGATCGGGAAGCATCAGCCGGCGCGGATCGGGATGTGCACGGAAGATCAAGCCAAAGAGGTCGAAGATCTCACGCTCCTGCCACTCGGCGCCGGCGTAGGTGTGGGCGGCGCTGTCGACCTCGGGCGCGTCGCGCGGGAGATGCACGCGGACCCAGATATCGTCGTTCGTGTCCAGGTTGCGAACGCCGTGTAGGAGCTCAAACTCGGCGCTGCGGTCGGTCGCGCTCGCGCAGACGTAGTAGCGGTAGCCGTGGACGTCGCGGAGCGCGCGCAGGGTCACGAGCAAATCCGGGGCGGAGACATCGACCCCGAGCGTGAACGGGACGGCTCCGACGCGCGCGGCAAGTGCGGCAACGACCTCAGCCGCGGGCACTTGCACCCTCCATGATCTTGCGCTGGAGGGCAAAGATGCCCTCCATCAGCGCCTCGGGCGTCGGCGGGCAACCGGCGACGTAGACGTCTACCGGGATCACATGATCGACGCCGGGCACGACCGAGTAGACATGGCGGTAGTGGTCGCCGGAATTGGCGCAGGCGCCCATGGAAATGACCCACTTTGGGTGGGCCATCTGGTCGTAGAGCGTGCGGATGCGCGGCGCCATCTTGATCGTCACGGTTCCGGCGATGATCATCACGTCCGCCTGGCGCGGAGTCGGACGCAGGATTACACCGAACCGATCGAGATCGAATCGCCCGGCGAACGTAGCCATCATCTCGATGGCGCAGCAGGCCAGACCGAACGTGAGCGGCCAAAGGCTCGACTTCTGGGCCCAGGCGAAGAGAAGATCCGAACGCACCAACGCCAGCCCACCTCCGGGGAAGCGCACGACCTCTTCGGAGAGATCCTCCAGGCTTTCTGGCTTCACCTGGCCCATTCGAGGTCCCCCTTGCGCCAGGCATAGGCCCAGCCGAGCAACAGCACGGCCAAAAAGACCGCCATGGCCCAGAACGCCGTCGGCCCGACCTCGCGCAAACCGAGCACCCAAACGAACAGGAACGCGGCTTCCGCGTCGAACAGGATGAACAGCAGCGCGAGCAGATAAAAGCCGACCGGTGTCTTGCGCCACGCCGGGCCGATCGGCACCTCGCCGCACTCGTAGGTCGCGTGTTTTTCAGGGCGACTCACGACCACCCGATGGCGAACGACGGTTGCCACGGCAATCAGGCCGCCACCGAGGGCCAAGCAGAGCAGCGCGTGCACGGCGAGTCCGATGTACGGGTCGGGCGTGGGCACGAGAGCCTCCTGAAGAGGCGGCATCTTATCAGTTCACGGCGGCGGGCAAGGCGTGCGGCCCGCCTGGCCGCGGCGGATAGCCGCGAGTATCGTCTGCGGGGAGTGAACATGGCGGACGGAAGAGTCGTCGGGGTCAGCCGGAACTCCGCCCATGCGATCAGCAAACAGCCGGTCGATTGCATCCGTCTCGTCGCCGGAATCGGCGTCGAGGACGATGCCCACGCGGGCGTCACCGTGCAACATCGATCGCGAGTCGCGCGCGACCCGACTCAGCCAAACCTGCGCCAGGTACACCTGATTCACGAAGAGTTGTACGAGGCGCTCGAAGCAGCCGGCTTCGACCTGTCCTGCGGGACCTTGGGCGAGAACGTCACCACCCGCGGAGTCGAACTGCTCGCGTTGCCGGTGGGCACGCGACTCCACGTGGGCACGACCGTGGTGGTCGAACTGACCGGCCTCCGCAACCCCTGCGCGCAGTTGGATGGGCTGCGGCCCGGGTTGATGGCAGCCGTTCTCGGCCGCGGCGTCGATGGAGAGCGGATCCCGAAGTGCGGCGTGATGGGAATTGTGATCGCGAGCGGAGACGTTCGTCCCGGGGACCCGATCCACCTGCGCCGTCCCCCGCCGCCCGGGCGCCGACTCGAACGAGTTTGACCGGGGCGCCGACCGTGCCGATTTTGTTAGATTGGACGGGAATCTATCGAGAAGGAGCCTTGCCGATGTCGAAATCGAACCCGCAGGAGCGAGCCCGACCGGTCACGGTCAAGCCCGCCGCCGCTTTGTTCTGGGTCATCGTGATCGGGTTGAGCGCGCAACTCGGCCTGAGCGCGTGGATCGTCTCCGAGTTGGGGACCCTGCGCCGCGAGGTCGCCGACAAGGCGGCGCAACTCGACACAAAGATCGCCCAACTCGAGGTGGCCAAACCACAACCGCAAAAGCGCGGCCCCGACCCGAACAAGACCTACACCATCCGAACCGACCGCTCCCCGGTCAAGGGCAACCCGGCTGCACCGGTGACGATTGCGGAGTTCTCTGATTTCCAGTGACCGTTCTGTGGGAGGGTCGGTCCGACCCTCGAAAAGATTCGCGCGGTCTACGGCGATCAGGTCCGAATCGTCTGGAAAAACCTGCCCCTAGCGATGCACAAGGATGCGCCTGTGGCCCATCAGGCGGCGATGGCGGCGCACGAGCAAGGGCGCTTCTGGGAGTACCACGATCGCCTCTTCGCGGAGCCCGGCAAGCTGAAGCCGGCGGATTTGACCCGCCACGCCCAAGAACTGGCGCTCGACATGGATCGGTTCAACCTGGCCTTGAGTACCGGCAAGTTCAAGGTGGCTATCGACGCCGAAGTCTCGGAAGCGACGGCGCTCGGCGTCACGGCTACGCCGTCGTTCTTCGTCAACGGTAGATTCTTGTCAGGCGCGAAGCCGTTCGAGGAGTTCGCGGCACTGATCAACGGCGAACTGAAGCGGCAAAATCTTCCAGTCCCGGCGGGTGCGGTGGCGACAAACTGATCGATCGGCCGTCAGTTGCAGGCGTCGGCTCAATCCAGCGCGCACAGCGCAGCAAAGGTCGAATCGTCGTCCGTGCCGCCGACGAGGCCCCGAATCGCCGGATCGTCCCAGCGCAGGTAGGGATTGGTCGCCCGCTCGTCGGCGAGCCGTAGCGGTACTGTCGGGGCATCCGCCGGCAGCGCCGCTAGGCGCCGTAGGCGCTCGACGATCCGTGGGTTGTCGCGGTCGAATTCGGCGGCTTGACCCACAAATGTCCGCGTGTACTCGTGGCCGCACCAGACCCGCGTGCCCACGGGCAATGCACGAATTTTGCGCATCGAACCGAGCATGTCGGTCGGTGTCCCCTCGAACAGATTGCCGATGGTGCAGGCAAACAGCGTGTCCCCCGAGAAGAGGTCGCCGCCGCCATCCGTGTCTTCGAAAAAGTACGAAACATGCCCGTGAGTGTGGCCGGGGGTCTCCAGAACCCGCGCAACTTGCCCCACGACTTCGACGCGGTCGCCCTCCGCGACGAACCGCGTCTGGCCCGGGATTCGACCTCGGTCGCGTGCCGCCCCGACCACCGGGATTCCGGGAAAGCGACGGATCAGCTCGATAACGCCCCCGACGTGGTCGCGATGGTGATGCGTGGCGAGAATCGCGACGAGTCGCCGGCCGTCGCCCTTGAGATACTCGAGCACAGGGCCCGCCTCCCCAGGATCGACCACCGCGAATTCGCTAACCGCCCCGTCGGGCAACAGGTAGATGTAGTTATCGCTGAGCGCCTTGATCGTGACGACGTTCATCGCGACAGTCTCTGTCGTCGGCCGCCGCGGCGCAAACGCCTGCTAGACTCACGAATCGATCGAGGCCTCAAGACACCTAGCGATGATCGACTTGAGCCGAGCCCTGCTCTATGTCTCGCAGCCCTACGCGCTGGCCGTTCTTCGTCCGATCGAGCGTGCACTCCGCGCGACGGGCCGAGAGGCCGCATGGTTCTTCGATGGCCCCGGCGCCGAGTACCTTCGACCTGACGAGCGCCGGTTGCCCAGCGTCGCCGCGGTCCGGGCCTTCGACGGACGAGCGGTCTTCGTCCCTGGAAATCGGGTCCCGGATTTCTTTCCCGGAGCCAAGGTCGAAGTCTTCCACGGAATCGGACCGAAATACGGCCTCGAGCCCGGGGACGATCGCAAGCACTTCCATGTCCGCGGGTGCTTCGACCTGTACTGCACCCACGGGCCAACGACGACGCCGAGATTCCAGAAATTGGCGGAACGCCACGGGCACTTCAGCGTCGTCGAGACTGGTTGGCCCAAGGTGGATCCACTATTTTGGCCCGAAACGGATCGCGAAAACCCGTGGCGCCGGGGGTGGGCTAGCGAGCGCCCGATCATTCTGTATGGCTCGACCTTCACCGCGGAGCTGACCTCCGCTCCGCATCTGCTGCGGTCGATCGGCGAGCTTTCCGCACAGGGGCGCTACAACTGGATCGTCACGCTGCACCCCAAGATGCCGGAAGCGATCGTGCGCGGATTTCGCGCGCTCGAAGGCACTCACCTCCGCTTTGCGCCCGGCGACGACGTCGTCCCGCTGCTGCTCGCGGCGGAGGCGATGGTCTCGGACACCTCGTCGATCGTCTACGAGTTCCTGCTCCTGCACAAAGCCGTCGTCACTCTCCGCAATTCGCGTCCCGGGCCCCACCTGATCGACATCGACAATCCCGCCGTCCTGGTGGCCGCGATCGACCGCGCGCTGGCGCGCCCGGAGCCGCTGATGCGCGAAATCGTCGCCTTCACCGACCAGATCCACCCCTGGCGAGACGGTCGGTCGAGCGAGCGCGTGCTCGACGCCACCCGGCGCCTGCTGGCGGATGGCCGCGGAGCGTTGCGCAGAAAACCGTTGAATCTGTGGAGAAAGCTGCGCATGCGGCATCGACTGGGCTACTGGCGCCCGGGATAGCCTGCGGCCCGCCGACTGGCCGGCTCCTTGATGGTGCCGCAGTCCGCCGTGTGGTCTAATCCGACGGGTCCGTCGGGGACTCGTCATCGTGAAGAAACGACCAGGATTCTCCGGGACGGCCCGATCGCGACGCGCCGGAGGCAAAGGACTCTGGGCGCGACTGGCGCCTCTGGCTTCGTCGCCTGCCGTTCGGGCGTGGATGATGCGGGGCGGGCGGTACGAGCCCGGGCCGGTGGGCGGTCCGCCGACCGCCAGCAATTCGACCCACTCCTGGTGGCAGGTGATGTGCCTGACCGGCGTCGACTACTTCTCGACGCTGGGTTACCAACCCGGCATTGCGTTCCTCGCGGCGGGGGCGCTGGCGCCGATCGCCACGGTGATCCTGGTCGCGCTGACCCTCTTCGGCGCCTTGCCGGTCTACAACCGCGTGGCGGCCGAGAGCCCTCACGGCGAGGGCAGCATCTCATTGCTCGGTCGCTTGATGTCGCGCTGGCGCAGCAAGACCTTCATCCTCGTGCTACTCGGGTTTGCGGCGACCGATTTTTGCATCACGATCACCCTCTCGGCAGCCGATGCCACGGCTCACAT
>JANNRU010000309.1:0-6092 GCA_031401755.1 Acidobacteriota bacterium
CATGCCGATCAGCGGCCCGAGTCCCGCCTCGCGGAAGTAATAGGGGAAGCAGTCGCCGCCCGAGCCGCTCCACTGGTTGATCAGCATCGCCTTCGGCCCGACGTGCGAGTTTGGAGGCCAGCGCCAGTCGCGGCCGTCGCGCACGCCCCAGTAGTTGTAGAGCGGACGGTTGAGCAACTCGACGAAGCGATCGGGAATTTGTCCGCCGTCGTTGAAACGCTCGTCGATGATCAGCCCGTCTTTCCGCTGCTGGGCCACGAACATACGGTAAAGCTCGGTCTGGCCGTCGGTCCCCGTGTCGGGGACGTAGACGTAGCCGACGCGGCCATCCGTGGCCTTCTCGACGCGCTGGCGATTGACCTCGATCCAGGCCAGGTTTCGCAGCCGCGACTCGTCGGCGATCGTCTGGACGAGAACATCGCGCGCGCCCTCGCGGGTCGGCTTGTCGTGGACCGTCAGCAGCACGGTCTTGCCGGCGAGGCCGGCAAGCGCCGCCCACGGCTCTTTGGTGGTGTCGATCGGCGTGCCGTTGACCGCGAGAAGCCAGTCGCCTTCCTTGATGCCGACGCCCGGCTCCAGGAGCGGTGAGCGCACCTCGCTGTCCCAGCTAGCGCCGTCGATGATTTTGGCGACGCGATAGCCGCCCTGCTCGAGCGTGAAGTCGCAGCCGAGCAGCCCGATGCCGCGCTCGAACGGCTTCTCCGTGTCGCCGCCGCCGCGGTAGGCGTGCGAGGCGTTCAGTTCGGCGATCAGCTCGCCGATGACGAAGTTGACGTCCCAGCGCGTGACTGCGTCGTCGATCAGTGCCCCGTAGCGCGTGCGCATCGTCGCCCAGTCCACGCCGTGCAGGTTCGGGTCGTAGAAGTAGTCGCGCTCGAAGCGCCAGACGTCGTTGAAGATCTGGTGCCACTCGGCGACCGGGTCGACCTCCATTTCGAGATCGGCGATCAGCAGCGGCTTTTCGAGCTTCTGGTCGGGCTCGACCTTGACCAGGTAGAGCGCGTTCTCCTTGAGCGCAAGCAGTGTCTGGCCGTCGGCGGACAGCTTTATCGCGTTTGCGGTCTCGAGGATCGTCTTTTCCTCGCGCTTCTCGAAGTCCCAGAAGAAGACCGGGCTCGTCTCCAGGCCCGAGCCCGTTCGCGGCGGACGGCGATAGAGGATCTTTCCTTCTACCGCGTAGATCTCGGTGAAGTAGCCCGCTTTCGGCGGCAGCAGCACGAGGCGGCGCTCCATACTTTCGAGATCGAGCTTGACCGGCTCGGGTTTCGCGGGCTCGTCTTTCGATTTGTCCTTGTCGTCCTTTTTCTCGTCCTTGGTCTCGTCTTTCTTCTCGTCCTTCTTGTCGGCGGCGGCGTCCGTGTCGTTGCGCGGAGCGGTCGGGGATGGCACGTCGGCTCGCAGCGGGATCGCCGCCAACCGGCCGAGGTTGCTGTAGACCCAGGAGTTGTCGAGGTTGGCGTAGCTCGGCTCGTAGTTCTGGTTCGACACGAGGTAGAGATACTTGCCCGCGGGATCGAAGACGGGCCAAGCGGCATCGTAGAAACCCGACGTGATCTGGTGGCGCTCGCCTTTTTCTGAATCCCAGATAAAGATTGCGGAGTGACCGTGCTCGAGGTCGCGGGTGTAGGCCATCCAGCGGCTGTCCGCAGACCACGAGACGCGGAAGGCGTCGAGGGTGCCTTCGAAGAAGTAGAGCCCGCGATCGACGTCGATGACCTGCTTCTTGTCGCGATCGAACAGACGAATGCGCATCGCCTGATCGACGAACGCGAGCTTTTTGCCGTCGGGCGACCAGGTCGGGCGGTAGCGGAAGCCTGGGCCGAGGCGGGTCAGCGTCTGCGCTTCGCCACCCGGCTCCGCGGCGCGGACGACCAGCTCATACTCGCCACTCTTATCGCTCCAGTAGGCCAACTCTTTGCCGTCCGGCGACCAGGCGGGGAAACGCTCGGCGACACCGGAGCTGCGCGTCAAGTTCAGCGTCACCCCGTTCTCCGCCGGGATCGTGAACAGATCGCCGCGGGCCTGCACGACGACGCGCTTGCCTTTCGGTGACAGGTCGGCGGATTGCAGCATCTCGCCGACTTTCTTGACCTGCGGCTTCAGCGTGGCCCGGTCGGTGACGACCTCGATCACGACCTCGCGGACCTTCTCCGTGGCCAGGTCCATCAGCTGCAGCCGGCCGGCGTTTTCGAAGACGATCTCCGACGGCCCGATTGCCGGGAAGTGGATGTCGTACTCGGTGTAGTGGGTCAATTGACGAAGGGCGCCGCCCTTCGTGTCGTAGGCCCACAGGTTCGACCGGAGCGCCGCGTCGCGATCCGACGCAAAGAAGAGCGTCGAGCCGTGCCACATCGGTTGCGTGTCGGTCGCCGGCGAGTTGCTGATGTTCTTCGATCGATGGGTCACGAGATCGAAGGTCCAGATCTCCGAGGCCATCCCGCCGCGATAGCGCTTCCACGTTCTGAAATCGTCGGTGAGCGGCAGATAGGCCAGCGTCTTGCCGTCGGGCGCGATCGCTCCGAACTCACCGTAGGGGAGCGGCAGTTTTTCGGCCAAGCCGCCTCGCGCATCGACACGATAGAGCTGGCTGAAACGCTGCTTGCCGCTCGCTCGCGACGAGGCGAAGAGCAGCGATCGCCCGTCGGGATACCAGTCGATCAGCCGATCTTCCTGCGGGTGGTAAGTCACGCGAATCGGGACGCCTCCGGTCACCGGGATCACGTAGACCTCGGCGTTCCCGTCGTACTCGGCCGTGAACGCGAGCTGGCTGCCGTCGGGGGAAAAGCGCGGGAAGCTCTCGACGCCGGGCGGTGTGCTCAGACGTTGCGCGGTCCCTCCGGATTTGGCCACGACCCAGATGTCACCCGCGTAGACGAAGGCGATCTGGGTCTGGGAGACGTCGGGCTGCTGCAGCAGCCGGGCGTGGATCGCGGACCGGGCATCCGGCGCTGCGAGGAGCAAGGTGAGCAGCATCGAGGGGGCAAAGGGCTTGATCGTCATTGGGGTTCCTCGGCGAATCCTGAGCGGATCGGGAGTCTTCATACGAACGGGTTCATCCGGAGTTGCGACGATCGCCGCCGGAAGCGGCGCGAATCATCGCACATCGCGACCCCGGGGCCAAAAATCAGGAAGGGCCCCTCGGGGGGCCCTTCCTCATTCACGCGTTGACGGCCCGTGGTTTACGGCGCCGGGGTGAACTCGAACGAGTAGGTCATCATGAACGCGCCGGCGCTGAACGCCGACCCGTCGTGGCCGATGGTCACGGTGACGAGCGCGTTGTTCCCAATGACGGTCGGGCCCGCATGCGAGCAGAACCGTAGGCCCGGGTTGATCGAGCCATTGATGCTGCAGCCGGTCCCGCCGCTTGCGACGGGGCTCCCACCGGTCACATCGAGAAAGATGCCCCAGTTACCCAGGTCGGGTCCGCCAGAGAACTGCACTTTGAGATTGCTGATGGTGCCGGCAGGAAACGGCACCGCCACGAGCGGTCGGTTGGCCGCACCCGCGGTCACTCCGCTGAACCCGGGCCCGATGTAGCGGGCCTGCCCGTCGCAGAAGACGCAGCCGATGTTGTTCGGGAAGGTGCCGCCCGTGATCACACTCGTGTTCGGTCCGGCGGAACCCGATGCGCCCGTGGGACCGGGCGGCCCCGCGGGACCCAGGGGTCCGAGCTTTCCTTGCGCTCCTTGGGCCCCCGTGGCGCCGGCTGAGCCTTGCGGCCCGAGTTTTCCTTGAGCACCCTGCGCGCCAGTCGCGCCCTTCATACCCGTTGGGCCGACGGGACCCAAACCGCTCACAACGGCCCTTTTCAATCTGGGCGACACTATGAAGTGAAGAGGTCCGGCTAAGGACTCGTGAATAACTAAGTAATTATGGGTGCATCAGTCGATGTTCTAAAGTTCTGACGCCGATCAACCGATTCATGCCACAATCATGGACGAGCTCGATGAGGCCAATCTGGAGGATCTGTACACCGTGCTGCTGCTGCGCACGGAACTGCGCACGGAACAACGTCACTACACAGATAAAGAGCCTGAGTTCCAGAAAGAGGTCGGTAAGATTCAGTTCTTCCGGCTGCCGACAGCGTTCGTAGAGCGCCAGCGAGAAACCGTAGCCCGCAATATCCTGCAAGGGACGGTCGATATTCATTTTCGAGATGACAAACCGGACTGGGAGGCACCGGAATCTGTTTTGATCCGGGAGATTGAAAAGGAACTCAGTGGAATTGATGAACACGATTGGGAAAGAGTGATGGTCGCGATGCTGGAACGTGTGTACGGCGAGACTCGGCAGGATCCTATTTTTCGACTCTTCATGTTAAAGGCAATTCTGGAAACTGCGGTGTCTGGAAGTCCGTTGATCAGTCAGCACTACGCGCGGGTTCTCGAACAGCTGAAGGATGAGCCGCTGAACAATATCAACCCGTTCGATCCAGAAGATGAAAGAACCAATCTCGTGCGAAAGCACGTTTCGGAACTCTTGAAACCTGTCCGGAATCCAGCGTTTCTGCTGCCGGAATTGATGCCTTATCGAGAATCCATGAGCAAGCTATCAATCGGGGGACGATATCGCTGGTTCGGCTGGCTGAATCGCGGACCGGCCGGATGGATTTGTCTTTCTGACAAGCCGCTCGCTGCAGATGTCAACGGAAGTTTGTTTATCTATGCGAAAGGCGGGGCTGACGTACCCCGCTTTTATCAGATCGGGACAGCAAGTGGCGGTACATCGACCGTTTCGGACACATCCGCGCTTTTGACCGAGGGACAACCCATTTATGTCTATGAAGAATAATTGTGTGAGGAAAGGCAAGGTCCGGCTTTGACCGATCCACTCTATATTCGCCTGGGACTCACCGTGCGCGGCCCCTATTCACTGTCGGATCTGCATGAATTGGCGGTCCGAGGCAGTTTCAGCAAGTCGCATGAAGTCTCGGCGGACAAAAAATCCTGGACCTCCGCTTCAAATCATCCGGAGTTGTTTCCCGTTGCGCGGCGGCAGTCAGTCGATGGGAAGAAGCAGAACGCAGAAACCACCGATGCAGGGAAGAGCAGCAAGGCACGGCCAGTTGATGCGGAGACCCCGGAACGATCGCAGGTTCAGCCGCGTGCCCACGCAACGCCGGATCGCGCGTCGTCGCAAATGACTACGGACGAGACTTTACAACTCACGGGAAATTTGGTTCCCGCCCCGAGCTTGTCGAAACAAGCTGTCTGGGTTGCGATCACGGGGCCGATAGGATTCATTCTGCTGCTCGTGTGTACGGCCATGATTGTGTTGCGCCTGCGTTCGTCGTCTTTCAAACCAAGTGAGAACATCGGCCTGATGATCCTGCTGTGCATTGACATCATGCTTGGCGGAGTCGCTGTCGCACTGGGATCTTTTGCAATCCGGTTGTTTCATCAGCATGCGGGAGTAATTCGAGAACGCAATCTGATTGTGATCGGCCTCAGTTGCGGTTACACCATTCTGATTCTGTGTATTCTGTATTCCGTTGTGCTGCTGATCAGTGCTGTTGGTTAACCGCACATCGAAAATCTGAATTGTCCCCTGGTCGGAAATCTTCATGAGTTCTTCTGAGTCGTTACCACCACTTTGCTGGAACCGCATGGACATTGAGCAACGCCTGTACGGAGGTGGTTGCCGCTTCACTGGCGTCAACATGTTCAGGACCTCGATCGTCGGATTGTTGCTGTCGGTGCTGTTCTATCTTCCTTTGATCGCATTTCCGAAACTGACGATTTCGCAGATGTTTCTGGAGCGGGGATCGACGCCATATGCCATCGTTTTTCTGTCCGCGTGGGCAAGTGTCGCACTGATCATCAAAGGGCAAAAACTAGCGCTGCAGCGGCGTTGCCTGTTGGAGGAATATCGAGTCGTTCCCGCTAGTCCCAGCTTCATTCTGGCAGCTTCGACGGTGGACGTCGTGATGAATAACATCCACCGCACTGTTGATGATCCACGTCATTTTATCCTGTTCAATCGTATTCAGATTGCGCTGTCAAATCTGCGCAACCTGGGTCGCGTCGGCGATGTTGAGGACATTCTGCGGGCACAGGGAGGCCACGATGAATCATCTGTGGAGACCAGCTATT
>JANNRU010000310.1:0-2078 GCA_031401755.1 Acidobacteriota bacterium
ACAGCCTCGGCAACGGAGACGCTCACGCAGGACGCGCGGAGCCGATTCGGCGCGTCACGGCGATTCTCGGCGGTGTTGCGCGACGCCTCGAACACGAGCGACGCGCGCGCGCCCGTCGAACCCAGCACGCAGAAGAACGTCACGCCGACGGCGAGCGACCGACGCGATCGGCGATCGAGGATGCGCGCCGGGCCCGAGCCGACGATCTGTTATTCGACGAGCGGCGGGAGACGCTCGTGATCCTCGGTGATCGGGGGCGCACCCATTTTTTTACGAGCGCGGGACGCCATGTGTCGAGCGTGCGATACCGGCGAGACGCAATCGAGCGCAAGATCGCCCAAGGAACGTGGAGGCGGGCGTCGACCGAAGAACGCGATTCGTTTTTGGCCCACCTTGGAGGCCATTGAATCGGCAGGTCCCCGACGAAACCTGATTACGGGGGGCTGGAGAGCGTCTCGTTGTCGTCAGAGGTGACTTCGGAGATGACGAAGACCCCCGCCGCCGATACGAAGCCGATGATCGTCCACTTGGCCCAAGCCGGAAGCACCGAATCATCGCCGACGACGACGGGCCCGCTCTGAAAATTCGGGCCGCCACCCGATCCGAGCTGCAACGCGACCGGATCGTTCGCGCCCTCGGCCAGCGTGACGTCGTTCCGCAGGAGGTAAGCGCCTTCCGGCGTTTCGACGACGACGCCGTAGCGCCCGGCGGGCGCGTCGGCAATGCGGAAACCGCCGTCATCGCGCGTCGGATCGGAGGCGAAGATCCGCTCCGACTTGGCGTCGAACAGCGAAACGACCGCTCCGGCCTGCGGCGTCAAACCATCGGTACCGACCACGCGGCCGGCGAGAATTGCTCCCGCGGCGGAACCCGCAGGAAGCGGAACCAGACCCGCGAGCAGGACGGCTCCCACGGTGGAGGCAATCCTTCGTCGGATGCGAGGCGTGAACATCGGGTCGTCTCCTCGATTGAACCCGGCCGAAGCTCTGCGGCTGCGGCTCGGCCGGAACAAGACCGCCATTCTCCGGGACCCACCGCGCCGTGTCAAGGCGTCGCGCGGACGGGAACTCGACACGTCAATCGGACGGGCTGTTGTCGTCACTGCCGGAGGAGAGCGCCAAGAGCGCGACACCCGCACCACCCGCAATGATCGCCACGCCCTTCGGGCTGCGCCAGAAGTCGGCACCCGCGACCCGCTGCCCCATTCTCGCGATCCCGACCGGTTTCGTGTCGGTGCCCGGGAAGGCCCTTGCCGATCCACCCTCACCGGGGGCGAACGGGGACAAGACCAAGTTGATGCCTGTCTTCCCCGCGGGCGCCAGGTTAATCACTTGACTGACGATAAACAGGCCATCCGCGGTCCGTACCGCGAGGTCGTAGTAACCGTAGGGCAATCCTTCGATCGCGAACCCGCCCGGAGCCCCGGTCGGCTCGGCCGAATACCGCTTTTCCGTGGAGAGGTGGTAGATCTCGAGTGTCGCGCCGGGGACGGGGGTCTTTCCGTCCGCGCCGACGATCTTACCCTCGAGGCGAGCCGTTCCGGTCTGCGCGACGTCTTGGGCCGCGACCGATCCGGGGAGCGTGACCGCAAGGGCGAGGGCGGTGGTTAGGAGCAGGGCGGACGCACAGGGGACCATTGAGTTTCGCATCGCGCGTAACGATAGGCGTGTTGGGCCTCGCGCGTCAAGCCCTCGCAAAGATCCGATGCGGTGAGAGTCCGGCGAAACGGGTCGTGCCCTCACCGTCGAAGGAGGCCGTACTTGACGATGCACCACAGCGCCCAGACGCCATCACGCCACCCGATCTTCTTGCCCTCATCGTAGGTCCGGCCGGAATAACCGATTCCGACTTCATAGATCCGGACGCCGAGGCGGGCGACCTTGGCCGTGATTTCGGGCTCGAAGCCGAACCGATCCTCGCGGAGCACGATCCTGCGCAGCACGTCGGCGCGGAACACCTTGTAGCAGGTCTCCATGTCGGTCAGGTTCAGATTCGTCACCATGTTCGACAGCAACGTCAACAGCCGATTGCCCATCATGTGCCAGAAGAAAAGGACACGGTGCGCTCCGCCGCCAGCG
>JANNRU010000311.1:0-1862 GCA_031401755.1 Acidobacteriota bacterium
CGGCCCGCGGCAGCCACGTCGAACAATGCGCGACGGTTCGGAATCGGCCCTCGGATCCGGATGACGGCTCCGAACGAACCGACCAGCGGAGGGCCGGGAAGGAAAAAAGGCAGGGTTGCCCGAATGCCGTGGTAGCGGCAAGCCATGTAATGGCCCATTTCGTGGGCGAGCAAGATCAGGGACAGCACGGTCGCGTAGAGTGCCCCTGAGCGGATATTGCGAGTGATGACCGCGGTGCGCAGCAAGTCGGAGCGGCGTTCGATTTCAGCCAACCCACCTTCCCAGAACAGCCCGCCAGCCAGACTCATCGTCAACCACGTGAGCGCGAAAAGCACCAGGTGCCATAGCGGGCCAGCGCGGGCGCGGCGGGCGGAGGGCGACGCCGAGGTGGGCAGCGTCGCTTTCTCGATGAGGGGCGAATCGAGGTTCGTGGCAGCCCCTTCGGGAGATTCGCGGCTCAGGTGGGAGTGCGGAGGTTCTTGCCGGGTTTGAATCGAATCGTCTTTCCCGGGGGGATTCGCACCTCTCGTCCTGTCCGCGGGTTGCGTCCGATTCCCTTCTTGCGCGGTTTGATCTGAAACACTCCGAAACCCCGCAATTCGATGCGTTCCCCGCGTCGCATGGCTGCCTTCATCGCGTCGAAAACCGCCTCGACGGCCTCGACGGCCTTGACCTTGGTGATCGTGGCCTCCACGGCAACCCGGTTGATGATGTCGGCCTTGATCACCCTGCTTCTCCGTCGTGAGCGCAGAGGCTCGAGTCTAGCCGGGGGGCTCTTCACTGTCAAGGCGTCTGTTCGGCTAAGTTCCTCTAATTCATGGATTTACGGAGGAAGCGGGCTGGATGTCGCTTCGGCTCGGTGCTACGGTTCAGGGATGTCTTTACCACTCGTCGCGATTGTCGGCGCACCAAACGTCGGCAAGAGCACCTTATTCAACCGGCTCGTCGGCCGGCGCCGCGCGATCGTGACCAGCGAAGCCGGAATGACGCGCGATCGACTCTACGATGTCGTTCGAGAGGCTCGACGGCCCTTTCGCGTTGTTGATACCGGAGGCGTAGTCCCCAGAGCGGACCTGCCGTACGCGAAGGAGATCGAAGGGCAGGCCGAACAGGCTCTGGCGGAAGCACAGGTCGTGGTCTTCGTCGTCGACGCACGAGCAGGCGCGACCGGCCTCGATCGGGATCTCGTCGCCTGGTTGCGACCGAAGGGGTTACCCGTCGTTTTGGTTGCCAACAAGGTGGAGGGTCCGGGCCAGGAAGCCGCCGGTTTGGCCTTGGCCGAGCTTGGACTCGGATCACCCCATTTGGTGTCTGCGGAACACTCTTCTGGGATCGACGAGTTGGTCGAGGCGATCGTCGATCTGCTTCCGCGGCCACCGACCGCGGACGAACCGCCTGATGACGGCGACCGTGTGCTCGAAGTCGCGATCGTCGGACGCCCAAACGTCGGGAAGTCCTCGATCCTCAACCGCTTGGTCGGATCCGATCGGGCGATTGTCAGCGACCGTCCCGGAACCACGCGAGATGCCATCGACGCGATGATCGAGTCGGAGGGCCGACGCATTCGAATCGTCGACACCGCGGGTATCCGTCGCCGTGGGAAGGTTGAACGCGGACCCGAGCGTTTCTCGGTCGTCCACGCCCGGCAGGGGATCGAGCGCGCGGATGTCGTCATTCTCGTCGTCGATGCGACCCAGGGCTTCACCGCCCAGGACGCCCATATCGCCGGTGAGGTCCGCGAAGCCTGGCGACCCCTCGTAGTCGCCGTCAACAAGTGGGACTTGGTCGAAGACCGCGAGAACGCCGCCAAGCGGTGGGCCGAGGAGATTCGGGATCGACCCAGTTTTCTACCCGACGTACCG
>JANNRU010000312.1:0-3398 GCA_031401755.1 Acidobacteriota bacterium
CGGACAACGTTGTCGCGCTCCTTATCTGGGAGCGTGGTCAGATCGATCAATTTGCCCGTGTAGCGGAGCACGATCGGGGTCAGGGTATCGACCTGGCCGGCGTGATAAGCCAGCACGACTTCTTCAGGAGTACCGAAGACCCGTCCGGTTCCGGAACTGCCGGCACGCTCCTGGGTCAGGTAGTAACAACCGAGCACGATGTCCTGGCTGGGGTTCAGGATCGGTAGACCGTTGGCCGGGCTGAGGATGTTATTGGCCGACATCATCAGGACCATCGCTTCGACCTGGGCCTTGGCGCCCAACGGGATGTGCACTGCCATCTGGTCGCCGTCGAAGTCGGCGTTGAACGCCGTGCAAACGAGAGGATGAATCTTGATCGCCTTGCCCTCGACGAGAACTGGCTCGAAGGCCTGGATGCCAAGACGGTGCAATGTCGGAGCACGGTTGAGCAGCACCGGGTGTTCGCGGATCACGTCCTCGAGGAAGTCCCAGACCTCCGGACGCTCAAGCTCGACCATCTCCTTGGCGGCCTTGATCGTCGAAACCAGGTTCTCCTGCTCGAGTTGGTTGTAGATGAACGGCTTGAACAGCTCGAGTGCCATCTTCTTGGGCAGACCACACTGGTGCAGCTTAAGCTCCGGTCCGACGACGATGACCGATCGTCCCGAGTAGTCGACGCGTTTGCCCAGCAGGTTCTGGCGGAAGCGCCCCTGTTTACCCTTGATCGTGTCGGACAGCGATTTCAGCGGCCTATTGTTGCTGCCACGGAGCACGCGTCCGCGTCGGCCATTGTCGAACAACGCATCCACGGCCTCTTGGAGCATCCGCTTCTCGTTGCGCACGATGACGTCTGGCGCCTTGAGGTCGAGCAGCTTCTTCAACCGGTTGTTGCGGTTGATGACGCGTCGGTACAAATCGTTGAGGTCGGAAGTGGCGAAACGTCCGCCATCCAGCGGGACAAGCGGTCGTAGTTCCGGCGGGATGACGGGAATGACGTCCAGGATCATCCATTCCGGCCGATTCCCGGAGCGACGGAAGGCGTCGACGACCTTGAGGCGCTTGGCGTTCTTCAGGCGTTTGGCCTGAGATGTCTCTGAGCGCATCCGCTCGCGCAGTTCGACGGCGAGGCCTGCGATGTCGACTCGGGCGAGGAGCTCCTTGATTGCCTCCGCTCCCATCGCCGCTTCGAACACGCCAGGATACTTGTCCTGCAATTCGCGGTACTGGTCCTCACCAAGGATCGACTTTTCACGAACTTCCGGGCAATCGCCCGGATCGATCACGACGTAGGCCTCGAAGTAGAGGATTCTCTCGAGGTCCCGCAACGTGACGTCGAGCAGGTGGCCGATACGACTCGGCAACCCCTTGAAGAACCAGACGTGACTGACCGGGCTGGCCAACTCAATGTGGCCCATCCGCTCGCGGCGGACCTTGCTCTGCGTCACTTCGACACCGCACTTGTCGCAAACGACACCGCGGTGTTTCATGCGCTTGAACTTCCCGCACAGACATTCCCAGTCCGTCACCGGGCCGAAGATCTTCGCGCAAAACAGGCCATCGCGTTCCGGCTTGAACGTCCGGTAATTGATCGTCTCCGGTTTTGTTTCCTCACCGTAGGACCAGGAACGGATCTTCTCTGGGCTGGCCAGGCTGATCCGAATGGCGTTGAAATCATTAATCGTCTTCGCTTTGTCGAAGAGGAATGATGAACGGCTCACGTCTCCTCCCTCCCCTCTCAAATATGCGCCGGGCCGTGGGCAGAAGCTCGATCGCTGAGCAACTCCACGTCCAGGCACAGGCTCTGAAGCTCTCGAACTAGCACGTTGAACGACTCGGGCAGGCCGGGCTCGACGGCGGTCTCGCCCTTGACTAGGGCTTCGTAGATCTTCGTTCTGCCGTAGACGTCGTCCGACTTCACCGTCAGCAACTCTTGCAGAATGTGCGCCGCGCCGTAGGCCTCCAAAGCCCAGACTTCCATCTCACCGAAGCGTTGACCGCCGAATTGCGCCTTGCCACCGAGTGGCTGCTGCGTGATCAGCGAATACGGTCCGATGGAACGAGCGTGAATCTTGTCGTCGACGAGATGGGACAGTTTCATGAGGTAGATGTAACCCACCGTGACGAGTTGCTCGAATGGCTCGCCCGTTCGACCGTCGCGCAATCGGATCTTTCCAGAGTCCGGCAACCCGGCGATGTGCAGTTGCTGTTTGATCGAGTCTTCGCTCGGTCCGTCGAAGACCGGGCACGCGAAACTGACCCCCTCCAGTGACCAAGCTCGTGCGATCTCGATCACGGCGTCGTCGGACAGGGCCGCCACCTCTTGGCGCTCGTTGGGAGGGAGCAGTTCGGACAGCCGGCCACGAAGGTCGGCGACCATCGTCGCCCGTCCACTCTGCAGCGCCCGAGATAGCCAGACGCCATGCTCATGAGCGGCCCAGCCGAGGTGTGTCTCGAGAATCTGGCCGACGTTCATTCGGGACGGAACGCCGAGGGGGTTAAGTACGACCTCGACCGGCTTTCCGTCGGGGAGCATCGGCATGTCTTCGTCGGGAAGAATCCGGGCGATGACGCCCTTGTTCCCGTGCCTCCCGGCCATCTTGTCGCCGACCGACAACTTGCGCTTCATGGCCACGAAGACCTTGACCATCTTGATCACGCCCGGTGCCAACTCATCACCCTTCTGCATCTGGGCGATCTTGTCGTCGGTGAGCTTTTCGAGAATTCGGATGCGCTTCTTGGTGCGCTCCTCGATACGGTGGATCTCGCGCAATTTATCGGCGCGACCCGGCTTGCAGCCCCGCAAGTCCGCGGTGTCGACGCCGCCCATGACTTCGCGTGTCAAGACGGTACCACGATCGAGCAGCATCTCGTTCCTTCGTCCGCCGACCAGCGGCTCGACGAGGGACTCACCGACCAGCAGTTCGATCAGCTTCTTGCGGTCCTCCTCGCGGATGATTCGAATTTGGTCCTTGAGGTCCTTCTTGGCTCGTTGGATGACCTGGGCTTCGATGTCCAGCGCCCGCGCGTCCTTTTCGACGCCCTTGCGGCAGAAAATCTTGACGTCGACGATCATCCCCTCGATTCCCGGAGGGGTCGTCAGAGACGCATCGCGTACGTCGCCCGACTTCTCCCCGAAAATCGCACGCAGGAGCTTCTCTTCCGGGGTCAGCTGAGTCTCGCCCTTGGGCGTAACCTTGCCGACCAGCACCTCGCCCGCCTCGACCTCGGCGCCGATATAGATGATGCCGGATTCGTCCAGGCTCGCCAGCATGTTCTCCGACAAGTTGGAGATATCGCGCGTGATTTCCTCAGGCCCGAGCTTGGTGTCACGTGCGACCACCGAAAGCTCTTCGATGTGGATCGAGGTGAAGCGCTCGTCCCCGACGACCCGTTCGGAG
>JANNRU010000313.1:0-2645 GCA_031401755.1 Acidobacteriota bacterium
CCCGTCGAATCCTCCCCGGCCGCCCTTCCCATGGCGCCGATCGCTTCGGCACCGACCCCGGCACTCCAGGGGCCGGCGATCCGTGAGCCACAGCCCTCGCAACAGCCTGCAACGGCCGTCGCAAAGCCGCTGTTGGCCGATCCCGCGACCGCCAAACCCGCGCCTCCGACCAAGCGCGAATCGAAGTTGCCAGCGGCCCCGTCGACCGCGCCAGCTCCAGCGCCACCGGTGGTCGAGAGCAGTCAGCCGCCCGTCGTCGCTGCCCCCAATCCGAAGCCGGAGTCGGTCGTCCATGCAACGCCGACGGGATCGCTTTCGCTCAGCCTGCGTCACAGAATTCAGACCGGCACGCTGACCGTTGAGATCGACAACCGCAAGGTCCTCGAAGAAAACTTCGAGAAGCGTACCCCCGGCATTCGTAGGATCAGCAAGTTCGATCCGGTGACCCTGTCCGTCGGCCAGCATCGCGTGACGGCGCATGTCGTCGGTGGGCGCGGCAAGGAGTACCACTCGGAGCCGTTCGATCTCAAAGTCGAATCAGGCCAGGAACTCGCGTTGCGAATCAGCATCGATGACGGGATCCTCGAGATCGCACCCATCGACTGAACGAGCCGCCAACTTGCCGAGTCCGTCGGCTCCTGTTATCCCTGCCCGCGGTCGCCGCATGCGTGGGGTGCAGGATGGATCATCGATTGTTTCAATTTCGGACGGTCACCTACGACCCTGCCGTCCCCTTCCTCGCGTTGAGATCCATGATGCTCGCCGCTGCGTTCGTCGTCGTCTCTTCGACGGCGGCCTCCGGAACCTCCGCGCCCGCGCCGGAGGAGTCCCGGGACGAGATGTTTCCGGTCCAGCTCGTGATGCTCAAGACCGGGCCGGAGTCGTCTCAGCCGGACTCGAGCGACCCTCGACAATCGCAGCATCTAGCCGGGCTCGAGGCGCTAGTCAAGAGCCGTCAAGCCCTGATCGCGGGGCCGATCCAGGACGGCGGCGATTTGCGCGGCCTGGTCGTGCTCGACGTACCGTCGGCCGACGCGGCGCAAAAGTTACTCGCGGACGACCCGTGGCTGGCGTCGGGACACCTCGTCGCCGAGTATCACACATGGTTCGTCGCCAAGCGCTGGTTCCAGCCGCTTCGCGGCCCATTCCTGGACGTCGAGCCTTGCACGCTGGCGCTGCTCGTCCGTCCATCCGACGCACCGCAGTTGAGTCCCGAGGAACTCTCGACGACCCAGGCCGGACACCTGGCCAACATGGCTGTGATGGCGGACGCCGGGGCGCTCGCGATCGCCGGACCGTTCGAGAAAGACACGCCATTGCGGGGAGTTTTCGTTTTTCGGGGTGTCGATCGGGCGAAGATCGACGCGCTGGTTGCAAACGACCCGGCGGTCGCTCGCGGTCGGCTGAAGCTCGAGCGGTTCACCTGGTGGGTGTCGAGGGGGTTGCTGCCCGAGCCCTGAACGTGCCGGACCTCGCTCGAATAGCGAGCACCTAGCGCTGTATTATGCCGCAGGTCGTCGGCACTTCGAATCCAGCGGCGGCCACGGAGGCGTGGATGCGGCGAACGGATCGGCTGATGCCTGCCCTGATCATCGGCCTCCTGGCCGCCGGCCAGGCGAGCGGCATTGAATCAACTCCGGGCCCCGAACTCGACGAAGCAACCGTCGAATCGTTGCAGGAGGCGCTGACGGCCAAGCGCCTGACCTCGCGGGCGCTCGTCGAGCGCTACCTGGCGCGCATCGAGGCGATCGACAGGAAGGGTCCGTCGCTCGGCAGCGTGATCGAGATCAACCCGGACGCGCTCGCCATCGCCGACAGCCTCGACCGCGAGCGCGCGGAACGAGGCCCGCGCGGACCGTTGCACGGGATCCCGGTCCTGATCAAGGACAACATCGACACCGCCGATCGCATGATGACCACGGCCGGCTCGCTCGCACTCGAAGGCCCCGCGCCGGAGCGCGACGCGTTCATCGTCGAACGGCTGCGGAGCGCAGGGGCCGTGCTGCTCGGCAAGACGAATCTCAGCGAGTGGGCAAACTTCCGATCGACCAAGTCCTCGAGCGGCTGGAGCGCGCGTGGTGGTCTCGTCCGTAACCCCTACGCTCTCGATCGTAGCGCCTGCGGATCGAGCTCGGGCAGCGGAGCCGCGATCGCTGCGAACCTGGCGACGATCGGCGTCGGTACCGAGACCGATGGGTCGATCGTCTGCCCGTCCTCGACGAACGGACTCGTCGGCATCAAGCCGACGGTGGGCCTGCTCAGCCGTTCGGGCATCGTGCCCATATCGCACACCCAGGACACGCCGGGGCCGATGGCGCGGACGGTACGCGACGCGGCGATCTTGCTCTCGGCGATGGCCGGCGTGGACCCTCGCGATCCGGCGACGGCCGCAAGCGCCGGCCGGCTACCTATCGATCTGACCCGGGCCTTCGATCGGGGAGCGCTGAAGGGCGCTCGAATCGGCGTGCTTCGCGGACCGTTCGTCGGGTACAGCCCGGCCTCGGACCTCTTGCTCGATTCGGCGGTAAGGAAGATGAAGGAGGTCGGCGCCACGGTCCTCGACCCGGTCGAGTTGCCCAACGCCGGAAAGTACGACGCGACCGAACTCGACGTGCTGCTCTACGAGTTCAAGACGGACCTACAAA
>JANNRU010000314.1:0-3012 GCA_031401755.1 Acidobacteriota bacterium
GCGAATATGCAGTTGTCGCAGCCGTTTCCGACGGCGTCGGTGTCGGTGTCCTGCTGCGAGGGATTGTAGGCGAAGCGGCAGTTGTCGCAGGCGTTGTGCACGCCATCTTCGTCCGAGTCCGTGCCTTCGAGATCCTCATCTACGTCACCGTTACAATTATCGTCAACGCCATTACAGAGGTCATCCAAACCAGGATGAACTCGTGCATTGAGGTCGTCGCAGTCATCAGCGCAGACTCGGTAGCCATCACCGTCGACGTCGAACTCATTCGGCGGCACCGCAGGCCACGATGGGTCCATACAGTCGTTGTTCACGCCATCACACAATTGCGGGGCCCCTGGCCAGACGACCGCGCTACCGTCATCGCAGTCAACCGTACAGGCGAGAAACCCGTCCATGTCGATGTCAATGTCATCAATAATCTCATTGCAGTCGTTGTCGAGACCGTCGCAAGTTTCCGCCTCGGAAGTCAGGCAACCGAATACTCTGAGGCTGGGAATCGTCGCGCTTGATCCGGTCGCAGCTGGCGATTGGACAACAAAGTCGCTCATCAAAGGAGACTTGTTGTTGATGCCAGTTCCGGTGGCGACCTCGATCAGAGACAATCCCGGCGGGATCGTGACCGTGGGACTGCACGTATTATTGGGAACCGCGGCACAGTGAACTGCGACATGTGGATTTGACACGGGCGAAACGGTACTAGACAGCGTCACAAAGTAGAGGCCCGCGTCCAACGCGATTCCTTGGATCAAGCAGAGTTCTTCATGTTGCTGCGGCCGATCTCGAATGTCCGTTCGTGCGATAAGGAGATCATCGGGCGAGGACGATTCGCCGATAGCGGTAGACAGCCACGCGGTAATGTCGGAAACGCCCGGGCCGTTCGCATAGAGGCAAACCGTGATGCTGGCATATGCTTCAGACAACGCAAGGCTGAACGCGATAAACTGATCGCTGGTCAGGCCGTACTGGCCTCCGGTACCGGTAGGCGGCAAGTAGTAAAGCGGTGCAATGGAGGTGGTGCGACTGTTCGCAGGCTCCGGGGCATCGGGGTCCTGAAAGTCGGGTGCGCGTGTATGCGACGAAGAGTCGTTCGCAGTGACGAACAAACAAGCCAATGCGGTGGCGAGGAGGACAGGCTTGCGATGCTTCATCGTGGCTCCCAATCGCACACCGGGAGCGTCTCCGGATTCCTCCCCGACAACGCCCCGCCAATGAACTGCCGACCGAAGCGAGTCTCCTCCTGATGGTGCACGGCAGTCACGTAGTACCGCCCGCTCCCCGGCGCGGGATCGGGCAGCGTGTCGGCCACCGTGAGGTAGTCGCCGACGCTCGGCGACGTCTGCGGGTAGTCGCATTGCAGCGGCTGCGCCTGCGTCCAGTCGGGCAGCGTCGCGAGGTTGCCGTGGTAGGTGTCGAACGAGTCAGCGGCTGGGAGGCCCTCCGGCTGCGCAGGAACTCGGAAACCAAGCGCCGATTGAAGGGGCTCGAAACTCTGGAAAATCTCAGCGGCGGAAGTGAACCCGTTGATGACCGCGACCCATTGCACGGTGGCGGGCGGATTGACGCCGTGAGATATCAACGGGAGGATCAACCGTCCGTCGATTCTGTCAAACTTGAAGACGCCTTCGTCGCTTGTGCACGGTGTCGTGTTCTCGGTGCTATCGATATACCCACTAGTGATTGGTGAAATGCAGCGGTCAGAAAAGTAACCGATCAATGTCTCAATGCCCCCTTGGAGCACGACCACATCCGTTCGTGTCGCTCCGCCGCACGGTGTATCCAGGCCTGTCGGGCGAATCCTGAGCAGGCGACCTTCGTTGTCTACTTCGACGTTGCCACCCGGCCATCGATTCAGCCAACCATCACAGGTCGTTGTCGCAAGATACACGGAACACGAGTAGCCGGACTCGACCGCTACCCAGTCGCTGCAATCCAGCGGCTGCCCCGGCTCGCTGGCGATAACCGGCACGAAGGCGAGGGCGAGAACGACGACGGCGGTGACGTAGCGCATGGTGAATCCCCCCGACGCAGAGGATACGCCGGTTCCGCCGAATCACGAAAGAGGGAGCGCCCGCCGCCAGCCTTGCGAGGGGCGGCAGCGGGCGCCCGCGGGCTGGGCCGATAGGGGAGGGAGCCCGCGATCGTACTATCCGAACGGCTCGTCCCCCGTACCTAAGCAGGGTACCCGTGGCTCAACTCATGGGCGCGGATAGGAAACAGCCTCGGGTCGTCCGGAGAATTGTATTCTGACGTGGACGGCCGCCCGCCGGGGAGTCCACCGCGGCACGCGGAGAAGCCGACGCTGACTGTGCTCGAGCGGGGGGGGGGACTGCCGGAGGAATGGGAGGGGATGAAACGGTGGCGTTCGTAGTCCGGAGTTGCGGGAATCGTACAGGTATCGGGTATGGATGACGAACTGCAGCAGTTGCTGCGGCTACCGATTGGCGACCGTACGGATCGGTTCCTGCACCTCCTGTTAGAGCCGCGCTTCCTCGGGTACTGGACATTCGCACGGCCGCTTGATCGAGGCGTCGAAATAGCCGACGTCCTGACCTGGTACGACGACGTTGTCCTGTTGTTCGAGGCGAAAACCCGTGCGGTGGGGACCTCCGACCTGAGATGGGCCGCGAGAAATCTCGAAGATGCAATCACCACCATCAACGAGCGGGCGACACTCCTGCGCAACGGACAAGTTCAGTCATTCCGGAACAAGTGGCGCGGCCAGGTGCAGTGGGATCCCACTCGCGTCCGGGACTACTACGGAGTGGTGGTTCTGAACCATCTATCCGAGCCCTTCGATCCGCGCGAGCTTGTCCCAACCGCCTTCCGCCAGTCCGCGATTCCAATCCAGGTGTTCTCTCTCGAAGATCTAACTGGAGTTCCCCCGATTTCGTGGACACCCCAAAGTGAGGCATGATTGCCTCTGAAGGGGGTCCCGGGAATGTCCAAGAGAAAACAGCATACCGACGAGTTCAAGATCGAGGCCGTTCGATTGCTTCTCAGTCGAGGCGA
>JANNRU010000315.1:0-5692 GCA_031401755.1 Acidobacteriota bacterium
GATCTCGGAGCGCAAGGACGTTCTCTCGGGTCTGTTCTTCATGCTCGTGCTGCTCGCCTGGCCCTGGTACGTGCGGCGGCCGGGGCCTTGGCGCTATGCGCTGGTCGCTGTACTTCTCGCGCTGGGTTTGCTGTCCAAGCCGATGCTCGTGACCCTGCCGCTGCTGCTCGTGCTGATCGACGTGTGGCCGCTCGGCAGGCTGCGCGTGCAGCCGGCCCCGGCCCCCAAACGGAGCGGCAAGGCACCGGCCGCAGCTCCCACGCGGGGTCTCGCGGAGCTGATCGTCGAGAAGCTGCCCTTGCTCGGCCTGGCCCTCGCATCCTCGGTGATCACCGTTCTGGCCCAGCGGGGAGGCGGTGCCGTGGGCACGGTCGAGACCCTCCCGATCGTCACGCGCGTGATTCACGCGCTCACCACCTACGGGGCCTACCTGGTGCAGACCGTCTGGCCGGTCGGCACTGCGTTCTTCTATCCGCACCCGGCACTGCTCGCTGGCGGTGGGGCTGGCGGTCGAGCGCTGGCCGCGCTCGGAGCAGCGATCGTCCTCGCGGCGATCAGCTGGGGCGTGTGCGTCGGCTCCGTGCGGCGCCCGTACGTCGTCACGGGGTGGCTGTGGTACCTCATCGCGCTCGTGCCGGTCATCGGCGTGATCCAGGTTGGCATGCAAGCCCGTGCCGACCGTTACACCTACCTGCCCGCGATCGGCCTGTACGTTCTCGCCGCCTGGGGCGCCCGCGACTTGGTGCGTGCCCGTCCGCTATGGCGCTGGCCGGTGGTGGGGCTGGCGGGTGCGCTGCTTGTGGTCTGGGCCGGCGTGTCCTGGGCCCGCATCGGCGACTGGCGTGACACGCGCACGCTCGCCGAGCGCGCGTTGGACGTGACGCGGGGCAACTTCGTGGCCCACACGATGCTGGGCCTCGCGCTCGAGCGAGCCGGGGATCGGGAGGCGGCCCGGAAGCAGTACGTCGCAGCGCTCGAGGCCAAGCCCGGCTACTCCATCGCGCACAACAACCTGGGCCTGCTCCTGCAGGCCGATGGTCGCACGACCGAAGCCGAGACCGAGCTACTGCGCGCGATCGAAAGCCGGCCCGGCTACGCGGAGGCTCATCTGAATTTGGGCTTCGTGCTCCGGCAGCAGAGGCGCGTTGTGGAGTCCGCCGAGAGCTTCAAGCAGGCGCTACGCCTGCGCCCGAACTGGGCCGAGGCATACGACGGTCTGGGTGTATCCCTGCTTGCGCTCGGGGATCTCGGGGGAGCGAACGAACACCTCGAACGTGCGGTGGCGCTGCGCCCGGCGTGGGCCGAGGCCTGGAACAACCTCGGGGCGGTCCGCGAGAAGCGCGGCGACTTGACTGGCGCGGCGCGGAATTTCGAGCGCGCTATCGCCCTCGATGCGAACCACCCCGAAGCCCATTTCAACCTCGGCCTGGTGCGTATGCGCGAGGGCCGCGCCGACGAGGCCGAGCGCGGGTTCGCGCGTGCGCTCGAGCTGCGGCCGGACCACGCCGACGCGCACAACTATCTGGGTAGCATACTCGAGCGCCGCAACGACCTGTCGGGCGCCGCGGCGCACTTCGAGCAGGCGCTGGCGGCGAACCCGGCGCTCGTCGAGGCGCGCTACAACCTGGGCGTGGTCTTCGCCCGTCGTGGCGATCTCGGGCGCGCCGCCGCGGAGTTCGAGCGCGCGCTCGCCGTGCGGCCCGACTTCCGGCCGGCCCGCGAGGGCCTTCAGCGGATACAGGCCAGGTAATCCGGCAGGCGACGTGGACCCGGACGGGCGCACCTCGCCGCCCGAATTCCCTTGGATTCCGACCCGAGAGCCCCGCGGTTCGGCGAGCTCTCGCCCTGGTTCCCCAGGGCTACCGCGGATCGAACAACGCCGCTCGCGGTCCTATCCGAAGCTCACGGTCGCCACCGTCCGAGACTTCGCCAGGCTACGCCGATGGAGCTTGATCCTCTCGATCTCGTGAAGAGTCTCCGCAGTCAGATAGCTCTCCCCGCAATGGGGGCAGGCCACGACCGGGACGTTTTCAACCACAAGGAGGGTGGCGCCCTTCCCATATGTCCTCGGCAGGCGTCGATGGATCACGCCCGGCTTGCCGCAGACGTCGCAGAGTTCCTTCGTTTTCTTCATTGCGTCACTCAATGTATACCGTCAAGATCACGAGCTTGCCCGTCGGCCCCAACTTGGCGACGACGATCACCGCGCCCTCCCCCTCCAGCGGACGCCCCCTGATTAGGTACCTTCGGTCCCCGATGGACTTGTCGGTCTGTCGGCCGGTGATCCGGCCGGTCAAGATTGCGTTCTCGATGTCGTAGACGGATAAGCCGTCCGCATCCATTTCCTCTTCGGCGTGCACGGTCATCACATACCGGCGCGTGCGGATTCTCTCCCGCATCGTCGTGATCACGCGTTCGAACATCGTCGCATCCAACCGCCTGGGCGACCCGTCGCAAAGCCTCACCGTTTACGTCGCGGCCCCAGGGATTGTCCGACTCGGGACGGTCGAATCGGGGTCGAGGGCCTGGGCTGGGGCAGCCCACGCGCCCGGCGGCCAGCAACACCCCCAGAGTGTTCCGCTCGCCCCCCACGTCGCTCCGGATCCAGCAATTCCTCGATCGTGCTACCCGACGGAGCAAGCAGAAGCCGCGCTACGTCCTGACCGATCGCGGAACGCAGTTCTTCTGTAAGTCGTTCAAGGCTTGGGCGAAGCGACGCGGCATTCAGCCGCGGTACGGAAGGCTCGGGGAGACGGCGGGGATCTGCATCATCGAGCGCTTCATCCTGTCGTTGAAGCGGGAGTGCACGCGGCGGCTGCTCGTGCCATTGACGGGTCCGACGTTGCGGCGGGAACTGGATACCTACGCACGGTGGTGCAACGAAGTGCGCCCGTATACGACGCTAGCCGGGAGAACGCCGGAGGAGATGCGGCTCGATCGGCCGCCGCCGCCGCATCATCGGTTCGAGACGCGGCCCCGCTGGCGAAGTGGAGCGACGTGGGCGCGTGAACTGCGTCTGGATGTCCGCTACTTCGAGGGACGGAAGAACCTGCCGATCATCGAGCCGCGTCGAGTCGCCTCAGCGATCCGTCGAGGTCGTTTCTGCGGACACTTGGATTCGTGTGCTCAAGCGCGCACTTCTCGGCGCGTCGAACACGATTACGCTCACGCCGGCACCCGAATTCGTCGCCGAAGCGACTCGACTCGGTCCCACGATTACGTCGCAAACGCCCGAATGAAGTCGATGGCGTAGCAACGATCACCCCGGATTCGAGAATCGAGCGTATCTTCTTTCTTAACCTCGGGCGGATCGAACGGTTCGGCCGATCCACTCATTGACAAATCATGGCTTGATCTAACGTCAATGTAAAGCCCCCGCGATCCGGTGTGGCTCTCGCATCCACTACATCCCGCCAGTTTTGCCGGCGCACTGGCTCCCCAGGGGCACCATGAAACACAACGAAGCGGACTACGCCCCGCCGATTGGGAGTCGTCGGACTCGGACGCGTTCTGGTTCGATCACGACCACGGCCCCTGTTTCCAAAGAGAAAGCGACATCGGAAAGGTTGGCAAGTAGTAGGGCCAACAAGGCCGATGGACTGCGGTCCGGCATTCGGCGGAAGATCAGCACTGAAGGGCGCACATCTCCCCGTAACGCCAGTATCGTGCCGAAATCGGTGTCCGCCGACAGCAGGACGCGCTCCTGCGCCGCCGCCAACTCGAAGACGTCCATGTCGGCCGCCTTCGCGAGGCCGAGATCCCGCACATGAACAGCGTCGTGTCCGGCGCCTCGTAATCCCTCGGCCATGCGGGGAGATAGAGCGTTGTCGACGAGGAACCTCACGCCGTTGGGCGCAGTGGGAGTTCCCGCTCATCCACTGCCGCGGCCGCGTATCGAAGCGCCTCGCGGATATCCTCCGCTTCGAGATCTGGGTAGTCGGCCAGAATCTGTCCGTCGGACATCCCCTGGGCAACGAGCCCGACCACGGTCGCCACCGGGATTCGAAGGCCGCGGAGGCAAGGAACGCCCCCCATCTGAGCCGGGTCAATCGTGATCCGCGGAAACCGCGTCTTCATCACTGGCTCCTGTGCTCATCCTGGTTCGCTAGGGCACGACGATAGCGTCCCAGGCGGACTCCGGTCCAGGGCCGGCAGTTTATGCCCGGCAGGCCGGCGATGTTCACGAACAAGGTCCATGTTCCGGCAGCCTTCGGGATCGCCTCGGGCGACTAAGATGCTAATCGGGGGGGGCGAACAGGTCCGGGGGTGAAGCGTCAGGCGCACCCGCTCCGGGGGTCGACCGCCAGGTTGGGGATGTCCGCGAGCCCCGCGCCTCACCGGCCGAATTCCTTTGGATTCCCATCTGAGAGCCCCGCTGTTCGCCGAGCCCCCCTCTTGGCTCCCCAGGGCCACCGCGGAACACAACGAGAAATCAAGGGGATTGACGGGTCATACCCCTGAGAGCTGGAACTGCCTCGTTTGCCGGGGGATATTCCTGATGCGTGGATGGGGCCGGCGCTCCCCATGTGACCGGAAGCGCGGTGTGTGCCAGATTTACGTGGACCGCCCTCGGTTCAAGCCGTTGGCGTGACGGAGGCCAGATGGAAGCCCAACTACATGAGGAAGATCTCCTTCGCCGCATCACGACGGATCCGAAGATCTTCGGCGGTAAGCCGATCATCCGAGGGCGAAGGCTCGCGGTCGAGCACGTACTCGGGATGTTGGCCGCAGGCGATGACGCAAGCAAGGTGCTCGCTGGCTACCCATGGCTCGAGCCCGAGGATATTCAGGCGTGCCTCGTCTATGCTCGGCGACTCGTCGGACACGAGCGCGTTGAGCCGGCCCTCGGCGGAAGCGCTGCTTGAAGGTGCTTTTGGACACATGCGTTTGGGGCGGAGTGCGTACAGCACTCACCGAAGCCGGCCACGACGTCGTCTGGGCTGGCGACTGGTCCGTCGACCCTGGAGACGAAGAAATCCTACAGCGGGCCCGCCTCGACGAACGCGTGCTCGTTACCTTAGACAAGGATTTCGGCGAACTCGCGATCGTGCGCCGTGTCCGGCACTGCGGCATCGTGCGGCTCGTCTCACTGTCGTCTGCCCACCAGGTGGAGATCTGCAACGCAGTGCTCGCCAAGTACGCGTCCGAACTCGAAGCCGGCGCGATCGTGACGGCGGAGATTCGACGGGTCCGCCTTCGCCCCCCGGAGGATTCTGGCGATTGATGGAAGCGGTCGAGTTCTCCGAGAGAATAGCGACCAGCCGGACGCCGGATTCGAAATCCGGCACCGAACTCCCCTGTACGGGGTGGGAATGGTGAGCACCAGGTCGATGTTCGGTCTACCCCGCGCGTGTTAGGCTTCCAGGCGATCCCGTGGTGTCCAAGAATACGATCGACGGTCGCACGGCCCCGATTCTAACGGAAATCTTGGTCAATTTGAAGCTTCCATCGAGTCGGCGTTTCACCCTAGAATCCGCCCGTGGCCACCACCCTCCAACCCTGGCAGGTCCTGCTCGCCGCGATGGCCGGCTGGATCAACCGTCACCAGCAAGCCGCGATCGACTACCTTCGAGAGGAGAACCGAATCCTGCTCGAGCAGCTCGGGGAACGCCGGCTCCGCCTCAACGATGAACAACGCCGACGGTTGGCGGTTGCTGGCAAGGCAGTGGGACGACGGGCGCTGGCCGACCTC
>JANNRU010000316.1:0-3096 GCA_031401755.1 Acidobacteriota bacterium
CCTGCCGTTCTTCCTCAGTTTTCCTTTCTTGTTGATGGTGCTGGCGATGAGCTACGAGCTCAGTCTCGACGTCGCCCTGGTGGCGACGCTGTCGCGGGATGCCAATCGGCTCGCGGCGATCGTCGCTTCGTCTGAGGATGCCATCCTGGGAAAGACGCTGGACGGCACGATTACCACGTGGAACGCGGGTGCCGCCAAGTTGTATGGCTACTCGGCGCTCGAAATGATCGGACAGCCGGTGTCAATGCTGGCCCCGGTTGAACTCCGAAGCGAGGTGGGTCACATTCTCGATCGGCTTCGCGGCGGCGATCGCGTCGAGCAGCTCGAAACGGTACGGGTGACAAAAGACGGGCGTCGCATCGATGTCTCGCTGATGATTTCACCGATCACCGACGAGCGCGGCAAAATCGTGGGCGCCTCCACGATTGCGCGCGACATCACGGCACGAAAACGGGACGGACGAGCCCTCCAGAATCTCACCGGGCGCCTGCTCATGTTGCAGGATGCGGAGCGGCAACGGGTCGCCGCGGAGCTGCACGATGGCCTTGGCCAGAGCCTCGCGATCATCAAGAATCGCGCGGCCATGGCGCAGCGAAATGACGCCAGTCAGGACGCGGTGCTGGAGCAGTTGACGGAAATCCAGGCGACGGCCACGTCTGCCATTCACGAGGTCCGCGAGATTGCCCACAACCTGCGGCCCTACGAGCTCGACCGGTTGGGGTTAGTCGTTGCCATCGAATCCATGGTCGAACGGATCTCCGACTCGAGCGCGATCGCGCTGACAGCAGATTTGGACCCGATCGCCGGTCTACTGTCGCCGGAGGCTGAGACCAGCGTCTACCGGATGGTGCAGGAAGGCCTCAACAACGTGATCAAGCACTCACACGCCGCCGCCGCTCGAGTCGAGGTCAAGAAGGACGGGACGCAGCTGGTCATCGCGATTCGGGACAACGGCAACGGCATGCCGGCGCCGGTGTCGGCCGAGAACGGCGCCGCCGCGGGCGGCTTCGGCCTGGCCGGGCTGGCCGAGCGCGCGCGGATGCTCAATGGGAAGCTTGACATCGACTCGCTGCCGGGCCGCGGCACGATGGTCACAATTCGCGTGGCGATCCCCGGTGACACCGGTGAATAGCACCACCATTGTGATCGCCGACGATCACCCGGTCTTTCGTCTCGGGGTGCGGGGCGTCATCGCGTCCGAACGCGACTTCGCAGTCGTGGGCGAAGCCAGTGACGGCGAGCGTGCGCTGGAGTTGATCCAGGCGCTGCATCCGGCGATTGCAATCGTGGACATCGCGATGCCGAAATTGGATGGCCTCGCGCTGGCCGAGAAGGTGGCGGAGCAACAGCCGCCAGTCGCCGTCATCCTGTTGACCATGTACCGCGAGGACAAGCTGTTCAAGAAGGCGCTCGACGTGGGCGTCAAGGGGTACTTGCTCAAGGACAGCATGGCCACCGATATCGTGGGTTGCATCCGCGCCGTGGCTGGCGGACAACACTATGCCAGCCCGGAACTGACGACCTATCTGGTCAACCATGTAAAGCACGTCGACGCGACGAGTGTCCTCGCGTCGGGTCTGGAGGGCCTGACGGCGACTGAGCGCCGGGTGTTGGCGCAAATCGCCGACTACAAGACCAGCAAGGAGATCGCGCAGGCGCTGTTCATCAGCCCGCGTACCGTGGAAACCCACCGCAACAACATCTGCCAGAAACTGGGCGTGTCTGGCAGTCACGCCCTGATGAAATTCGCCCTCGGGCACAAAGAGCTCCTGCCGTAGAACACACCGACCCTCTCGTCGCCTGCGGCCGCCACTGCGCCGCCGCGAGTGACTACGTAGTCCTACGTAGTCGAAATACGCAACCTTCTGGATTCCCAACAACTGTCCGCAGCCCTACAGTGGCTCCTGGCTGCTCGGGTCCAAATCATGAAGGTCTTGATCGTCGATGACAACGAATCCATGAGGCGGCTAATCAATTCGTTCATCGCCGATGTCACGGCCGAAACGATCGAGTGCAGCGATGGACGCGAGGCGCTGGCGGCGTATCGATTGCATCGGCCCGACGTGGTCGTGATGGACGTGAAGATGGCTGGGATGGATGGACTCACCGCGACGAGGCTGATCAGGCAGGCGTTTCCGGAAGCCCGAATCGTGATGGTGTCCCAGTGGGAAGACCGCGCTCTTCGCGAGGCGGCACGGGACGCGGGCGCTGAAGCGTATGTGGGCAAGGCCGACCTGCTGCCGCTGCATCGCATCCTCGGCGCCGGGTAACGGAATTGAAGTCAGCCAGGGTGGGAGCCATGGTGACCACGCGCTGGAAGGACAACTCGATTTGACCGCAAGAGCACGTCTACGGAGAGTACGGTCCAGCCTTCTCGCTGACGTTTCATTGGAGTGAAAAATGAACCTGTTCGTCCCGCACAAGAGGTATGTCATGAGAAAGACCCGAATCGCATGGCTCGCGGCGGCAGCCGCAGCGTTCGCGCTGATGGTGTTGGCAGCGCCCGCCGCTGCACAGACGAAGAAGCCCAACATCATCGTCGTGTTCGCCGACGATGTCGGGCCTTGGAACGTGAGTGCGTACCATCGCGGGATGATGGGCGGCCGTACGCCCAACATTGACCGCATCGCCAGCGAGGGCGCGCTGTTCACCGACTACTACGGCCAGCAATCATGCACGGCCGGCCGGTCGGCGTTCATCACTGGCCAGCACCCGTTCCGCACCGGCTTGCTCAAGGCCGGAATGCCGGGTGCCAGGCAGGGCATCCAGGACAAGGACCCGACCATGGCCGAATTGCTCAAGCCGTACGGGTACGCCTCTAGCCAGATCGGCAAGAACCACCTCGGAGATCGGAACGAGTTCCTCCCCACGGTCCACGGGTTCGACGAGTTCTTCGGGTACCTGTATCACCTGAACGCGATGGAAGAGCCCGAAGACCCCGAATACCCAAAGAACCCACAGTTCCGCGCCCAGTTCGGGCCGCGTAACCTCGTCGACAGCACCGCCTCTGACCGGGATGATCCGACGGAAGACGCGCGCTTCGGCCGCGTCGGCCGGCAGGTCATCAAGGACGCCGGGCCCCTCACCCGCAAGCGC
>JANNRU010000317.1:0-5045 GCA_031401755.1 Acidobacteriota bacterium
TTGTACTTTTCGCAAGCCTGTATCACATTGTCCATGATCAACGGCCATTGAATTCTCCAGGTGTCAAGCTGATAGGGAGAACCTGACCAGAAAACCTATCCGCGCCGCGGAAATCTGATCCGGACTCCCGCGGCTCGGGTAGGAGCTTCGAGCGAGAGATCGTGTGAATCGGGCGTCAGGGATTGCGGTCGCGGCGTCGCCGCCCGAAGCCTCTCGCGCAGGCGGTCCTGATGCTCGAGGCCGGCGGGAACGCGGTCGATGCCGCCGTCGCCGCCGTCCCGGCGCGCATCGTCACGATCGCGCCGTGAGTCTCGGACACCGGGAAGACCCATCGGATCCGTGACACCCGTTCGTGAAAGTGCCGACAAGGAAGCGAACCATCAATTCCACCGCGGAATTATCGACATGGCGTACGGGTACCCAAAGATTGTGGACACTTACGAATTTGCAACGTATACGGATTCGATCGCCGCATGTTGCGGCGGGCATGGGGGAACTACATGAGACAGATGGGACGATTCACATTGACGCTGGCATTCGCGCTGGCCGTTTGCGGCGTCAACGGCGCGATCGCGGGCGGGTCGGCGGCAGCGCTGGGTACCGGTTCGATCAAGGTGGCTTTCAATTTTCTCGGCGAGTGCTCGTTGACCAACTACAACTCGGGCACGATCACCGTTGATTTCATCAGGGTTTTTGACTCCAACGGCGTTCAACGAGCGAGCGCGACGAATGTGTCGATCGATTCGAACGAGACCGCCAAGATCGCGTTTTCGGGTTTGAACGATCGCTATCATTGCGTGGCCGGCGGGTTCCGCCAGTGTCAGGGCGAATCTAGCGGTTACTGCGAATCCGTGGATGTCGCCCAACACTCCCGACTGCTCCTCGACGCGTTGTTCAACGGTTCGTCCACGGCAGAGTCCGAGGGCGAGTTGATCACGCCGGATTGCAAACTCATTCCGGGCGAGTAGAACCTGACCAGAAACCCTATTCGCGCCGCGGGAATCCGATCCGGACTCCCGTGGCTCGGGTAGGAGCTTCGAGCGAGAGATCGTGTGAATCGGGTGTCAGGGATTGCGGTCGCCGCGTCGCCGCCTTCGCGTTGAGTGCTGCGGATGGCCGGGTCTATCTCGTCGCTGGGCACGAGCCGGTTGCGGCTCTTCGACCACCGAGTCCGAGGGTCAATCGATCGCCCCGCATTGCTTGGATCGCTGATCGGCGCGGATGGGACCGTTCAAAACGGATCGAACAGCAAGAAGCCGACCCCGACCGTCGTCTGACGATGCTTGTAATCGATCAGACTCTCGCCGTATCCCGTGAAGAGTTGAAGGTGACCGCGCAGATTTCCGGTCAACGGAAAGAACCAGTCGGCCTGAATCGAGCCGCCAGTGGGATCGACGTCTAGGTTCGACCGGCCCCGGACCGACAGCGCATGCCGGCCGCGAGTCCAGAGGGCTGTGGCCTCAAACCTTCCGGTCCGCTCCTCGATCTCCTCATTGTCGTCATCGGAGGATCCGATGACCCACCAGGGACGCAGCTCGATCGACAGCGCACCGCGTTCGGCGGCAGCGAACCCTTGAACGCGATTCCAGCTGCGGGAGAGTGGGTCCGTTTGGCCGTTCGACTGATGAATGATGCCCGCCCCGATCACGCGCCAGGTCCACCGGCCCCAGCGGGTGCGCGCCGGGAAGGCCACGTTGACCTCGGGCTCGTAGTCCGTTTCGCGAAACGGTCGCGACTCTCTCCCGTTGTAGACCTGGAAATGACTCTGCTGGGTGTAGCCAAACCACAGGTTTCCGGGGCCGCCGAACATTCCCTCCCAGAGTTTGGCCTTGAACGACACTTGGAATTTCGCCTCGACCGCGTCGAGCTGAATGCCGCCGTCGCCGCTGTCGTCCGTGATCTGTTCGTTGGGTGCGTCCGACCCACGCACGACGAGGAGGTAGGTCGGCCGATGCGCCCACGGGCGAAGGATCCGGGCGTGTCCCGAGAGGTCCCAGTGCCGTTCGAGGTACGTGTTGTCGGTGCCCGGCGCGACAACGGCCCGCTCGTCGTAACAAGCCAGGCGAGCACGATCGTCGTCGAGCTGCGAGCAGTCGCCCGGCTCGGCGGCAGCACCGGGGCCAATGGCCGCCAAGACTCCCAGGAGCGTACAGCCCGAGTAATACGCGAGTCCGTGAGCGACCCGTCCGAGCGCGCGGGCACGTCCGTTCAACGCTCGCGGTCCGCATCGCCGGTCGTGCGATCCGAATTCGGCGCCACGATCCGCGCCACCAGATACATGCAGTCCTCGTCGCTTCGCGACTCGACGGCCAATCCGCTCCGGCTGAACACGCCGAGCATCGCCGGGTTCGAGCCAAAAACGTCTGCGGTGAAACCGGCGATCCCGTGGTCTCGGCCGATCTCGATCATCCGACGCATCAGCAGGGTGCCCAATCCGCGGCCCTGCCACTCGTCACGAACAACGAAGGCGATGTCAGCCAAATTCGTCGCCGGGTCGAGGTCGTAGCGAGCCATGGCCACGATCGCCTCGCGGGTCGATCCGGGCTCGAGAACGACGAGTCCCATGTTCTTGTCGAAATCCAGATCGACCAGTCGCTGCATCTCTTCATGCGGGTGCTCGCGACGCAATCCGAGGAACCGCCGACGTGTCGATTCGTCGGAGAGCCTGTAAAACAGATCTTGCAGTTCCTCTTCGTCGGTCAGCTTGACGGGTCGGACGACGACCTCCTCACCACCCCGCAGCCGTTCCCGGCGCAATTCGGCCCAGGGATACACACCGCGCGGCACGATCTGGTCGGGAAAGACGTAGCGGCGCTCCTTCGCGGCGGAGAGTAGCTCGGCGCGATGATCAGGATGGGCAATCTCGATCAAGGCCATCGCCCGCTGGCGAATGTTGCGTCCCCACAGATCGGCGATCCCGTACTCGGTGACGACCCAGCGCACATCGCCGCGACTGGTGACGACACCGGCGCCCTCCCCGAGCGTCGCCTGGATCCGACTGACGCTGCCGCCTTTCGCGGTCGACGGCAAGGCGATGACCGGCCGCCCACCATGGCTGCGCGCGGCGCCGCGAATGAAGTCGACCTGGCCGCCGATACCTGAGAAAAACCGCCCCATCAAGGTATCCGCCGCCACCTGGCCCGTGAGGTCGACGGCCAACGCCGAGTTGATTGCCACCATGCGATCGTGGCGTGCGATGATCGTCGGGTCGTTGGTGAAATCGCTCGGACGCATCTCGATCGATGGATTGTCGTCGGCCCAGTCGTAGAGTGCTCGACTACCCATCAGGAACGACGTCACGACCTTTCCCGGAAGCACGTTCTTGCGCTTGCCGGTGATCACCCCCGCTTGCACGAGTCGCATGATGCCGTCGGAGCACATCTCGGTGTGCACACCGAGGTCGGACCTCTCGGTCAGCGCCGCGAGAACGGCGTCAGGTATGCGACCGATCCCGACCTGAATCGTCGCCCCGTCGGGAATCAGGCCCGCCACGTGACGTCCGATCGCGGTCGAAACGGGATCGGGCGGCTCGGCCACCAACTCCAGCAGCGGCGATTCGACAGGAACCAGACGCGCGATCCGCGAGGCATGGAGGAAAGACCGCCCCAGTGTCCGCGGCATGTGCGGGTTGACCTCGGCGAGCACCACGTCGGCGGCCTCGACCGCGGCCTCGACGACATCCACCGAGACGCCGAGGCTGACGAAGCCGTGGCGGTCGGGCGGGCTGACCTGGATCAGCGCCGCGTCGATGCGGACCCGACGCGTGCGGATCAACTCCGGGATCTCCGAGAGAAAGACGGGCATGAAGTCGGCCCGGCCGGCCTGAATCGCCTCCCGAACGTTGGCGCCGATGAAGAATGCGGTGTGGCGAAAGCGCCGTTCGAGCCCCGGCTTCACGTAAGGCGCGGGGCCGAGCGTCATCAGGTGCACGATCTCGTTGTCAACGAGCTGGTCGCCGTGCTCGACCATCGCCCGTACCAGGCTCGCCGGCTCGGCCGCGCCTGAGCCGATCAGAATGCGCCGGCCTGCCGGAAGGAGCCGCACCGCCTGTTCGGCTGTCGCGACACGGTCTGACCATCGTTGCTGCCAAGTTGAATCGGGCATGAATGCGTGAAGTACCATTCCGCGGGCGTCGAGCGCAACCCCGGCCCAGCGGCGTCGAATCCGCTCGCGGAAAAGGTGCCTGCCCCGATTTTCTCAGGCGGCGCGGGCGAGCTCCCGACGGAACTGCAGGGCGAAGATGCGGCGCATCGCTTTCAGCCGCAGCTCGCTTAGCCAGTAACGGGAGGGGCGATCGGCCAGCGCGCGTGCCTCCTCGGGAAGCATGACCAACGACACGTGCACGTCGGGTGCGACCCCAATCGGTAGTCCGCGCTCCATGCAGGCCTCGTAGAGTCGCCGGAAGATCGGGACGACATCCTCCGTTTGCGGGGGTTCCAAGTGCGCGTAGTCGGTTCCGGCAAGCGGCCGGAACACGCAGACGGTCGGGATCGCGCCGACGCTCGTGATCCAGTCGATGGCCGCGATCGAGTCCTGAGGCGACTCGAGGCCGGCGATGATCTCGCCGTTGACGACCCACGGCTCGAAGGCGCGCCCCGTCGGGCCGACTTCCTTGGCGCAGTATTCGATGGCGCCCAGATAGCGATCGAGACCGTACTCGCGGTGTTTTCCCGGGCAGACTTCTTCGAAGCGTTGGCGATTGAACAGCTCGAAGCAAAACGAGACGCGGTTCACACCCATCCGCCGCAACTCGCGATAGCGTTGCAGGTCGTGATGCGGTGGAGTCTGGACACCGATAAGCAAGCCGGTGGCCTCTTTGACACGAACAATATAGGGCTCGAGAATGTCGAGGTAGCTGTCCCCTTCGTAGTGGCCGGTATTGAAATCAACGTAGGTGATTCCCGACTCCCGCCGGGCGGCCAGCACGACCTCGAGCACCTCCTCGACCGACTTCTCATCGGCGTCGTCGGCCCCGAGGTTCAAGCCCACCGAACAGAACCGGCACTGTTCCTTCGGCGCGGCAAGCCAGTACTCGCAGACCTTGG
>JANNRU010000318.1:0-4498 GCA_031401755.1 Acidobacteriota bacterium
CGAGAGCCTCGCGGGTCGTCGTCGATCCCGACCAAATGCGACGCGCAATAATCAATCTGATCGACAACGCGATCGCCGCCATGTCCGGGCGTGGGACGATCCGAATCGCGACGCGGGCGCTCGGCGACTCCGGGTTGAGAATCGAACTGTCGGACTCCGGACCCGGCATTCCCGCTGCCGATCGCGATCGGATGTTCGCACCCGACTTTTCGACCAAGGAGCGGGGAACAGGTCTGGGATTGGCTATCGTGCAAAAGGTCATCGCCGATCATCGCGGGACAATACGGGTGGAAGAGAATCCACCCCATGGGGCACGATTCGTCATCGATTTGCCGGCAGCCTAGCCGGACGGAGGTTGGGGTTTTGGCAGCGGAGAAAATCCTCATCGTCGATGACGAGCCCGGCGTGAGGGATGCCCTATGCGGAATCCTGGGCGACGAGGGGTTCGTCGTCGGTACGGCTGCAACCGGAGAGGAGGGCATCGAGCGTTGCGGCAGCGAAGTCTTTGACGCCGTGCTCCTCGACGTCTGGCTACCCGGAGTCGACGGACTCGAGACACTGCGACGCATCCGAGAGCTTCAGCCGGACGTCGAGGTGATCATGATCTCGGGACACGGGACGATCGAGACCGCCGTTCGCGCCACGAAGCTCGGTGCATTCGATTTCGTCGAAAAACCGCTGTCGCTCGACCGAACCCTCCTCGTGCTGCGCAACGCGCTGCGTCAGCGGCGCTTGGAGCATCTCAATCGCCGGCTGGTCGCGCAGCTTTCGCGCGATACGGAAATCGTCGGAGACAGCCCGGTGGCCGAACGTTTACGGTATGAGATCGAACAGGCTGCCGCGGTGCTCGCACCGGTGCTTCTCGTCGGGCGCCCAGGAACCGGTCGGTCGGCGACGGCACGCCGGATCCACGTGGCGAGCGCGGTCGGGGAGGGTCCGTTCGTCGACATATTGTGCGCGGTGGTCGATGCCTCGACGATGCTCAAATCACTTACGGACACAGACGGACGGCGCGGACGATTCGCGCTGGCCTCGGGCGGTAGCCTGTTCCTCGACGAGGTCGATCGTCTCGACCCGGCCGCGCAGCTTGCGCTCGCCGACGCGCTGACGCCAAAGGTCGATGGCGCAGGCTCGGTGCGCCTCTTCGCCTCGACGGGATCCGTGCGGCTCGTGCCCGAGCTGGCCCAGCGACTCGATGTACTGCGGATCGTGCTCCCAAATCTGAGCGAGCGTTCCGCCGACGTCCCGGTTCTCGCGGCGAGATTCATGCGCGATCTCGCCGCGGAGTATGGACGCTCGCCGCGCCGTCTTACGCCGGAGCTGGTAGCTGCGCTCTGTCGCTACAAGTGGCCCGGCAACGTGCGCGAGCTACGGAATCTCGTGGAGCGATGGTTGCTGCTGTCAACGAAAGA
The DNA here is from genome assembly GCA_031401755.1 of Acidobacteriota bacterium. GTDB lineage: Bacteria > Acidobacteriota > Polarisedimenticolia > Polarisedimenticolales > Polarisedimenticolaceae > JANNRU01. The sequence continues at coordinate 1,413 of JANNRU010000318.1, forward strand.
GGAACTCGACCTCAGCGACTTGCCGACGGAGTTCGACGACGCTCGTCCGCACCCCTCGGATGCCCCCCCCTGACTCATCGCCACGGTTCGTGCCGGAGCGTTATCAAGCGTCCGAGAGTCGACTCAACGCGAAACCGGCTACCGAGCTCCCGACGACCAGGAGTCCGATGACCCCGAACGCCAGCGCGAGGAGCGGCAACAGGTCGAGCGCCCACGGCATCCGTGCCAGTTGCGGCACGCCGTCGACGACGAGACCGAGCAACTGGGCCGGCGCAGGAATCGATGATTCCGCGCCCGCGAACAACCTTAGGCTCGATGCGGTCGCCGGCAGCCCCTCCTGGCGGCAGAAGTCGGCGTTTCTTTCCAAGAATCCGATGTGCCGCATCGGCAGCAGCGCGAGAGCGGCCACGGCACCCAAGCGGACCAATCGCAACGCGGCGCGCCGATCTCGTCTTGGTGGGGTCGCCGGGAGGGCGCGCATGATCCGGTCGACGAACTCGTCGTCGACCGCGACCGGATCGGACATCTCTCGTTCGAGGATCTCGGCCAGCCACCGCGCCCGAGCCTGTCGGATTCGGCAAGCCGTGCACTCGGCGAGGTGACGCGCCGCGACCAGCGACTCGTCGGGGGCGGCTTCTCCGTTCGCAAATCGATCGAGGATGACTCGCAGACGATCACAGACGCTCATCGCGGGACCCCTATGGTTCGAGGAGGTCGGCGAGCTCGCCACGCAGTATCTCGCGGGCGCGAAAGATCCGGTTCTTGACCGTCCCCAGCGGCAAGTCCGTGATTCTCGCGATCTCGTCGTAGCGGCAATGCTGCCGATGTCGCAACAGGATCAACTGCCGGAACTCGGCCGGGAGACGCTGGACGGCGCGGTCGATTCGGGAGGCCAATTCTCTCGCCCGCAGAATCTGGTCGGGAGAGGGGTCAGAGCCCGCAATCGCCAGGACGCGATCCTCGTTCGAGTCGCCGCCGTCCGCTCCCAACCCACACGTAGGGACGTGCCTTCGGCGAAATTGGTCGATCGCCGCATTGGATGCGATGCGGTAGAGCCAGGTCGTGAAGCGGTAACGCGGGTCGTAGGATCCCAGGGACTGGTAGACCTTAAGAAAGACCTCCTGGGCCAGGTCGAGCGCCGCTTCGCGTTGCCCGATCTGTCGATAGAGGTGATTCACCAACGGCCGTCTATGTCGACGTACTAGCGTCTCGAAAGCTCCACGATCGCCGCGGAGCGCCTGGACGACGAGGGCGGCATCGTCCGTCGGCAGTGCCGCCGGGCGCCCGGAGACCAAGCAGCCAGTCGGCTCCATGCACGCTCCCCCTATTGGTGAGGCATCGTCCGCAGCCCGCCCACGACACCTGTTACGCGGGAACCCCGTCGGCGGTTTCCTGCCCGAAGGCGATTGACAATACGCGGTCGAGGCGTGGTAGAGCCCCCCGCTGCCTAAGCGCGATCCCCCCCGGGGCGGCGGACGGGCGATGGCGGGTCACCTCCTCACAGACGACGTCCGGCGCCGACTCCAAGATCTGGTCGGCGAAGCGGCTCCTCCGCCCGGGGCTCTGGTCGACGCGCTGCGGGCCGTGGCCGATCGGGTTGGAATTAAGGTTTTTTTCGCCAACGCTCACAATTCTCGCCCGCTTAGACCTCACCGAGTACCGCGCCGAGCAAGTCCTCGGGCGGCTCGACGACCACCGGGCGGAGCTGGCGTCCGCCCTCGGCCGCGATCCCGGCTTGCATGTTGCGGCGCTCGACTATCTTTCCAACGTGACCGGAATGATCAGTTGCCCGGCGATCGTCGAGGATGCCGAGCTCGAACGGGCCAAGATCGAGGCGACGACCGATCCGTTGACCGGCCTGGCCAGCCGGCGTCGACTGGGGGCGGCAATCGATCTCGAACCGCGTCGGAGCCGGAGGTACGGGCTCCAACTGGCGTTGTTGCTGCTCGAGATCGACGAGTTCAAGTCGATCAACGACAACCGCGGTCACCGCGTCGGGGATCGCGTCCTCGAACGACTCGGAATGGATGCTCACGCCGTGCGGCCGATCGACTTCAGTCGAACCGGTGCCCTTCTCGAGCTGGAGGCAGCCGATCTGGATCCTGGACCGGTCTTGCTGCGCATCGATGAAACGGCCGGAGATTTAAGACCCATCTCGGGTCGTGTCGTACGCATCGAGCGCAATACGGTGGGATCCGGAACGATTCGCGTGGGAGTCGCGTTCGAACAGCCCCTTGACGAAGATCGTCTACGGCGGCACGTTCAGAGGCGCGGAATCGCGCGCTGCGGCGAATCTGGAGACGGGGAATGAGCACGCCCGACGACGTTCGGAAACTCCGGGATCAACTGCTAACCGTCCTCGACGAAGACGCGCAGAACACGGCGCTACTGGCGTCCCGGCTCGATGCGATCACTCAAGAGAGCGGAATCGGTGTGCATGCCGCGCTGCTCCTGATCCTGACCCATCTCGCGTTCGAGGAGGAGGAAGCGCGTCAGCATTGGGAGGCGATCCTCGCGCATCGTGGTCGCATTTCGACGGCGCTCGGCAGGGATGCGGGAGTCCGAGTCGCAGCCCTCGACTATTTCCTGCACATCAATCGGAGACTGACGAACCCGACAATGATCGACCTCCGAATGCGAGACGCGACGGACGCGGGAAGCGACGTGGACTCCCGAACCGGGCTGGCGACGGAGCGCCGGTTTCGTGCAGCCGTCCAAGCCGAGCTCCGGCGAGCCCGCCGCTACAACATCAAGGCGTCCGTCGTGCTTGCCGATCTCGACGGGTTCCGGCGGGCCAACGAGCGATTCGGAGAACTGGTCTGCGACCGACTGCTGCGGGAGGCCGCGATTCTTCTCGGAAACGGGATTCGCGATATCGATGTCGCCGCCCGGCCGGGTGGTGACGCACTCGCTGTTCTCCTCCCGGAAACGGACCGAAGCGGAGCTCTGCTCGTCGCCGAGCGGCTGCGGCGCTCGGTCGAGAGCTATTTCGGTCGCCGCGAGAGCGGTGGCACCCCGGTCGGGTTGACCATTTCCGCTGGGGTTGTTTGCTATCCCGAGGACGCGACGACGCCGGAACTGCTCTT
>JANNRU010000319.1:0-9422 GCA_031401755.1 Acidobacteriota bacterium
GTCGTAGAGAAACACCACGCAGCGCAAGGCAAGTTGGCCCCGCCCGATTCCCAAGCCGAGAAGGACGAGCGCGTAGAGGGCCCACGCGATCGAGACGGTCAGGCGCTGCGCCGCCGTGTCCCGCAAGCGCAATCACGATCAGCACGAGCAGGAAACGACCGGCGGACGGAAAGCTCGGCTCTTCGAGGTGAGCGACGTGCAACGAAGTCAGCCCGACACCAATCGCCGCGGCTAGCTGCAAGGCGTGGCGTCCGTGGAGACCCGCGTGTCGATAGGCGAGTGCCGCGATCGAAGGCCAGTTCCGTCGCATGCCGATCATGAGGAGGCCGACGTCGAGCAAAAGGACGTAACCGAACAGCCCGATCGGTCGGTCGGCCTCGCGCGAAAGCAACAGCGGTGTGGCGAACCCATCGGCCGGGCCGAGCACGGCCACGACGTAGGAGGTCTCGCTAACCGCCAACCAACAGCAGGCGGCTGTCACGAGGATCATCGCCCCGAACGCAGGCAGCGGGCCGATCAGACCGTAGAGCACATGGGCGGCCCAGAGTGCGGCATACAGCACGACGATGCCCGCACCGGCGACCCCCCCGGCGAGCGGACGATAGTCGCGCCGGCGCAACAGGAATGAGCCGACCAGACACGCGACACCGGTCACGATCCCGCTGACGACGCGCATCGGAGGCGTGATCAGTCCGCGCTCGACCGAGTACTTGAAGAACAGTAGCCCGGCAAGTCCGAGCGCCACCGCGCCGAGGACAGCAGCACCGCGGATGCCGATCCAACGCTCCCAATCGAAGGGAGGCTTTGACACTTCGACGGGCCGCGGAGCGTCGTGCGTCGGCGGGGCCACGTGGGGCCTGGGGGGGGCGACCGGCCGGGGTGCGGCCGGGGGCGGCACCGCGGGTCGGACCGCTGGTGCTTGCACGCCCGTCAACTCGTCGACGCGCCGCGACAGTCGATCCAGATCCGCTCGAAGCTTGGAGGCGCGAGTCATGACGACGAGCGCGAAGACCGGCCCGAGCGCGAGGAGCACCAGCACGACGAGGCCGAACAGCAGGATCGCCACCGCTTGCATCGCCACCTCGCCCGGGACTGCGGTTCAGCCCGATCTTACCACCGAGAACAGCGCGGGCGGGATTCGGTCGGAACGCTCTGGTGCTTTGAGCTAGGCTATCGGCATGCGAAAACATGTCGATGCAGTCCCGCTGCGTGAGGTTCAGGCGGGCCGAGCCACACAGAGCCAGGTGCTACTCGGGCCGGACGACGGGATGCCACACTTCGCCATGCGTCGATTCGTCATGGGCCATGGCGGCGGGATGCCGCGGCATACGAACACGGTCGAGCATGAGCAGTACGTCCTCTGCGGTCGCGCGCGGATCGGGATTGGCGACCAGGTGCACGAGGTCGGCACAGGCGACGTGCTCTACATCCCCGCCGGCACGCCACATTACTATGAGGTTCTCGAAGCACCGTTCGAGTTCCTGTGCCTGGTGCCCAACGCACCCGATCGAATCGAGATTTTCCCGGAGGAAGCCAAATGAAACGCATGGCGACGGCAAAGGCCAGCTCTCGACCGAAAGCGGTGTCCGCTCCGAGACACAATACGGGTTCAGCTCCCGCATGACCTGGGGATCGGCACGAACCCGGAAGAGTGGATCACCGAGAGCCTGCAGACCACCAAGGCTGAGCGCGCCAGCCACGAGTTCGGCTGCTGCAACCGCAGCAGCGGTTGGTTCATTTGAGACACTACGGCCGCGCCGCGCCTTGAGTTCGAGGCCGATTCCGGACGGCACGGCACTTGCGCTCACCGGACTCGTATGAACCTCCGTGCTTCGCTGTGCCTCCTACTCCTGACGGCCGGACCTGGCCTACGCGCCGAGCCGCTTTCGCTCGCCGCGCTTCTTGACGAAGCTGAAACCGGCGCGCCGACGCTGCGCGCGGCCGCGGCCCGCGTCGCGGCGGCGGAGACGCTCCCCGATCAAGCGGGGGCACTTCCCGACCCGACAGTCGCAACCTCGATCGAGCACGAAAGCCTGTCGACCTGGACGCTTGGCGAGACCCAGATGTCCAACCTGGCTTTCACCTGGACCCAAGAGCTTCCGTACCCTGGAAAACGTGCGCTGCGAGTCGCCGCGGCCCTCACGGAGGTGGGAGTCGCCGAAGCGGAAGCGACGCGGCTGCGCCTCGAACGGCGAGCGCAGATCAAGGCTGCGTACATCGAGCTGCACCGCATCCACCGCGTGCGGGCGCTGGTGGCCGAGAGCCGCGGCCTGCTCGAATCCCTGCGTGACTCGGCGCGCGCGCGCTTTGCCACCGGCCAGGCGCCGCTCGAAGGCGTCCTTGGCGCCGGGGCCGAGATCGCCCGTCAAGACCTGGCTCTCGTCGCTCTCGACGCGGACCGTTCGCACGCCGAGGCCCGACTGGCGCGGTGGATCGGTCGCCGCGCCGGATCGGAGTTTGCAACCGCCGAGGTCGCGCCGGTCGAGCTTCCGGCCGATTGGGAGTCGATCGCGCTCGCGACCGCGGAGCGCTCGGCCAGGATTGGCGTGCTGCGGGCCGCGACTCGCCGGGACGAGGCGCGTATCGCTGCGTTGCGTCGGGAAGAGAAGCCGGACTTCACGTGGAGCGCCGGTTACGCCTATCGCGGAAGCCTCGACCCGATCGTCCTGGGCATGTTCGGCGTCCGCTTGCCGATCTACCGCGACCGCAAGCAGACTCGCGCTGTAACCCAGGCCGAGCACGACCTCGAAGCGCTGCGGCAGGAAACGACCGACGCTGAGCTCGAGTCGGCCACTGCGGTGCACGACGCGATGGTCCATGCGGCGACCACGCGGTCTCAGGTGCGAATCCTCGAAGAGACCGTGATGCCCCAGTCGCGCGCAGCATTCGACGCGGCGACCGCTGCGTTCGCCACGGGTCGAGTCGACTTTGGAACGGTTCTTTCGCATCTCGAGTCGCTGCTGGACGACTCGCGCCGGATCGCAGAACTGCGCGCCGAGCGCCTGACCCTGCTGGCCCTCATCGAGCCGGAAGTCGGGCACGAGCTGATCGTGCCCGCAGAGGGGTTTCCATGACCGCACGCGCACGATTCCTGATCGCAACCGGCTCGCTGGTCGTGCTGGCCGCGGTGGTGCTGATCGCCTGGCAGGCGCGAACCGCGATTTCGACCGACACGGCACGGGCCGGCGACCCAGCGGTCGCAATGCAATACCTCTGCCCAATGCACCCGCAAATCGTCTCCGATCATCCCGGCTCATGTCCGATCTGCGGGATGGACCTCGTTCTCGCGCTGCGAACGCAACCTCCCGAGACCGAGGCCTCGTCCGCTGCGCCGGAAGGGCTGGCGCAGGTCCGACTGTCGGCGGACGATGCCCGACGCATCGCCGCGCGGACGGTCGTCGCCGAGCGGATCCCGTTCGCGAGAGAAGTGCGCGCGGCCGGAAACGTGACCGCGGACGAAACACGGCTGACGCAAGTTCACACGAAGACCGGTGGCTGGGTCGAAAAACTGTGGGCCAACGCGGTGGGCGAAACGGTCCGTCGCGGTGAGCCGCTGCTCGAAATCTACAGCCCTGAACTGCTCGCGGCCCAGGAAGAGTACCTGGTCGCGCTGCGCGCGCGCGACCGCCTGGCCGAAAGCCCCACGGCGGCCGTGTCCGATTCCGGGGACGTCTTGCTCGCTTCGGCGCGTTCGCGCTTGCGGCTGCTCGACCTTGCCGATCGCGACATCGACGCGCTGACCTCGGGCGCGATCGTGCGCCGTAGCGTGCACGTCGCTTCGCCGGCCTCGGGCACGATCCTCGAACGCGCGATCGCGCAAGGCGCTCGCGTCGAGCCGGACACGATGTTGCTCAAGATCGCCGACCTCTCTCGAGTCTGGATCCTCGCCGCCGTCTACGAGTTCGAACTGCCGTTCGTCCGCGAGGGCCAGCAGGCAACCGCGACCCTGCCCTATCTCCCGGGAAAGATTTACGCCGGTCGCGTGACACGCGTCTACCCGACGGTGGACCTGGCGACGCGCACGACCCAGGTGCGCCTTGAGTTCGAAAACCCCGGTGGCGAGTTGCGGCCCGGTATGTACGCCGAGGTTCACTTGTCTGCAGATCTCGGGCCGCGCCTGTCGGTGCCCAGCGAAGCCGTGATGGAGACCGGGACGCGCAGCATCGTCTTCGTCGAAGAGTCGGCGGGTACCTTCACTCCGCGCGAGATCTCCTCCGGGCTGCGGCTTCCCCATCGGGTGGAGGTGCTCTCCGGGCTCGACGAGGGCGAGCGGGTCCTGGCCCACGGCAATTTCTTCGTTGACGCGGAATCCAAGCTCGCCGCGTCGCTTCACGCGGCGACCAAGGGCGTAGCCGCCCACGACCACCGGTGATCGAACGGATCATCGACTTTTCGGCCCGGCACCGCATCCTGGTGCTGCTACTGACCGTCGTCGCTGTGCTCTTTGCGATCCGCGCGATGCGCGAGGTCCCGCTCGACGCGATCCCCGACCTATCGGACACGCAGGTCATCGTCTTTTCGAAGTGGGAGCGCAGCGCCGACATCGTCGAAGATCAGGTGACCTATCCGATCATCACCGCGCTCCTGGGGGCCCCGAATGTCAAAGCGATCCGCGGCTTTTCCGATTTCGGTTTCTCCTACGTCTACGTGATCTTCGAGGACGGCACCGACATCTACTGGGCGCGCAGCCGAGTCCTCGAATACCTGAGCAAGATCCTCCCGCGCCTACCCCAGGGTGTGCAGACCGAACTCGGCCCAGACGCCACTGGAGTCGGCTGGGTCTATCAGTACGCGCTCGTCGATCGCCAGGGCACCCACGACCCGTCCTACGTCAGGGCGTTTCAGGACTGGACCTTGCGCTACTGGTTACAGAGCGTTCCCGGAGTCGCCGAGGTCGCATCCTTCGGCGGCTACCAGCGCGAGTACCAGATCACGTTGCGGCCTGAAGCGCTCCTTGCGCGCAACGTGAGCGTCCCACAGGTCGTGGCTGCCGTGCGCCGGGGCAACGCCGAGGTCGGCGGCCGCGTGATCGAGTTTTCCGGCGCCGAGTACATGGTCCGCGCACGAGGCTATGCAGTTTCCATTGAAGATTTCGAGAACTTGGTCGTCGCCACGGACCCGCGGGGCATCCCGACCCTCGTTCGCGACGTCGCGACGGTCGCGCTCGGCCCGGAGATGCGCCGCGGCATCGGCGAGTTGAACGGGACCGGCGAAACGGTCGGCGGGATCGTCGTCATGCGCCACGGCGAAAACGCGCTCGGCGTGATCGAGCGCGTCCGCGAGAAGATTGAGCAGGTCCGCGAGTCGCTCCCGGCCGGCGTCGAGATCGTGGTGACCTATGACCGATCCGAATTGATCCATCGAGCGATCGCTACGCTGCGACACGAGCTGATCCTGGCCATGGTCATCGTCAGCCTGATCATCCTTCTCTTTCTCTGGCATGTTCCGTCGGCGATCGTTCCGATCGTCACGATTCCGGTTTCGGTGGCCTTGGCCTTTATTCCGATGTGGGCCTTGGGTATCAGCTCGAACATCATGTCACTCGCCGGCATAGCGATCTCGATCGGCGTGCTCGTCGACGGGGCCATCGTCGAGGTCGAGAACGCCTACAACCGGATCCACCGCTGGCAAGTCGCCGGTTCTCCCGGGAGCTTCTTCGAGGTCCGTCTCGCCGCGCTGAAGGAGGTCGGACCCTCGGTCTTCTTCTCGCTGCTCGTGATCACGGTCTCGTTTCTGCCGATCTTTGCGCTCGTCGATCAAGAAGGGCGAATGTTTCGGCCTTTGGCTTACACGAAGACCTTGACGATGGCGATCGCGGCGGCTCTGGCGATCACGCTCGATCCGGCGCTGCGCATGATGTTCGCGCGGATCGAACCGTTCCGCTTCAAACCGCGCCGGGTCGCCGCACTCGCCTCGGCGCTTGCGGTCGGCCGCTATCACTCGGAGGAGACCCACCCGATCAGCCGGCGCTTGATCCGCTGGTACGAACCGGCTTGTCGCCTGACGCTCGACTGGCCCAGGACCACGATCGTGATCGCGGCCCTATTGGTCGTGATCACGATACCGGTCTGGTTGGCGCTGGGTTCGGAGTTCATGCCGCCGCTGGACGAGGGCAGCCTACTCTACATGCCGACCACGCTCCCCGGCGTTTCGGCGACGGAGGCCCGCAGGCTTCTCGAAGAGACCGACCGGCTGATCGCGGAAGTGCCGGAGGTCGCCAGCGTCCACGGCAAGATCGGCCGCGCCGATACGGCGACCGACCCGGCACCGTTCTCGATGGTCGAAACGGTGATCGCGCTCCGGCCGCGTTCCGAGTGGCGCACCGTCGATCGTTTCTATTCCGATTGGCCGGAGTGGACCCGAGGGCCGCTCCGTGCGCTCTGGCCGGACCGCATCACGCGTGAGGAGCTGATCGCCGATCTCGATCGGCGCGTGCGCTTTCCCGGTGCGATCAACGCCTGGATCATGCCGATCAAGACCCGGATCGATATGTTGACGACGGGAATCCGCACGCCGATTGGGGTCAAGGTCCTCGGCACCGACCTGACCGAGATCGAACGTCTCGGCACCGAAATCGAGGCAACAATTCGCGGTGTCGAGGGTACGCGAAGCGTTTTTTCCGAGCGGACAACGGGCGGTTATTTCCTCGATTTCGACCTGCGTCGCGAGGCCCTGGCCCGCTACGGTCTGACGATCGAAGACGCCCAGTCGATCGTGCTGGCGGCGGTGGGTGGCGAGACCGTGACCACGACGATCGAGGGCCGTGAGCGCTACTCGGTCAACGTTCGGTATCCGCGCGAGCTGCGCGACAGCATCGAATCGCTGCGCCGGATCCTGGTCCCGACACCCGCAGGCGCCCAGGTGCCGCTCGGACAGATCGCCGATCTGCGCTTCACGACCGGCCCCGGAATGATCCGCAACGAGAACGGGCGGCTGGCCGGCTATGTCTATGTCGACATCACCGCGGCCGATGTCGGCCGCTACGTCGATCGGGCCAAGGCCGCGGTGGCCCAGGCCGTCGAGTTCCCGCCTGGCTACACGATCGTCTGGAGCGGACAGTACGAAAACATGCTCCGCGTGCGCGATCGAATGAAGATCATTCTGCCGTTGACATTTTTCTTGATTTGCCTGTTGCTCTACATGAACACGCGCTCGGCGATCAAGACCGGAATCGTCTTGCTTGCCGTACCGTTCTCACTCATCGGCGCGGTCTGGTTCCTGTGGATTCTCGATTACAACGTATCGATCGCGGTCTGGGTCGGGATGATCGCGCTAATGGGCCTCGACGCCGAGACCGGCGTGTTCATGTTGCTCTTTCTCGACCTGTCCTACGACGAGGCGGTCCGCGAGGGCCGGATGAAAACCCGTCGCGACCTGCGCGAGGCGATCATCCATGGCGCCGTCAAGCGCATCCGCCCGAAGATGATGACCGTCGCCGCCGCCTTCATCGGTCTGCTCCCGATCATGCTCTCACAAGGCACCGGATCGGACATGATGAAACGCGTCGTCGCGCCGATGATCGGTGGCCTGCTGACCTCTTTCGTCCTGGAGCTACTCGTCTACCCTCCCCTGTACGAGTTGTCGAAGATGGGGACAGGCACCATTTTTCAACGACCCCATCGGTGATTCGACGGGGGCATCATCCGGGCTAACGGCTCGATTGGCCAGGACACGACTTCCCGTTCGACAAGTACGAGCGCGTACGGGAGCGGCTAACGATCGCGCCCCCGCCTCCGCGCCTCGAGCTCCGCGATCGTCCGCGGCCAATCACCGCGTAATAAGCGCGATAGCGCCCGGTCTGCCAGCAACCGGCCTTCGGTCTGACAGCGTGGGCAGTAGTGGGCCTCCGTCTCGGCGGAGACGATCCTCTGGACCGGCGTCCCGCAGTCGGGGCAGGGCTGACCGAAACGTCCGTGGACCGCCATCCCCTCCCGAAACGCGGTCACCTTCTCGGGAAACCCCTCCCCCGTCCGAGCCCGCAGCTCTTCGATCCATTGCGTGAGCGTCTCCCGCGTGGCCCGCCACAACCGATTCCATTCCGCCTCGTCGAGCTTTCCGGACAGCCGGAACGGCGAAAGGCGAGCCCGGTGCAGGATCTCGTCCGAGTAGGCGTTGCCGATCCCACCGAGAAACCTCGGATCGGTGAGCGCCCGTTTCAGCGTGTGGCTCTCGCGGGTCAGCGCGGCCCGAAACCCGTCGAGGCCGACAGCGAGCGGGTCGACCCCTCCGCGATCGTGCTCGGCCAAATTCGCGACACCACGAACCAGGTGCAGCGACGCTCGCCGCTTGGAACCCGCCTCGGTCAGTAGGAGTGTCCCGTTCGGAAAGTCAAACGCGGCGAGGCCGATTCTTCCCGGCGCCCGCGCACCGACCGGCTTCCAGCGCAACCGACCCGCAATCATCAAGTGCACGACGACGAAGATCTCGCCTTTGAGGCCGATCACCAGGCGCTTGCCGAGCCGTCGCAATCCCTCGACTTCGCGGCCGGCGACCTCCTCCGGCGTCGGTTCGATCGAGCGTAGCAGGAACGGGTTGGCGATCCGGAGTGCTGCGAGCGGGCGGCCGAGGATCCGGCGCTCGAGCTGTTCGAGATAGACGACGACGTCGGGAAGCTCCGGCATGCCACGGCACTCCTCACGCGCGCGCCCGCACAGGCTGGACGAGAACCCCGTATCGGCGTCAGAATAGCGCTTCCCAGTTCGGTGATTGCGCCGGAGGAGCCGCTGATGTCCAAGGATACCGCCCAGTTGACGCACGAAACACGCACCGTCGAGCTCCCCGTCGTTCGCGGCTCCGAGGACGAGGTCGCGGTCGACATCAGTCACCTGCGGCGCGACACCGGCCTGATCACGCTGGACTCGGGCTACGGAAACACCGGAGCCTGCACGAGCGCGATCACGATGATCGACGGCGAGAATGGCATTCTGCGCTATCGCGGCTACCCCATCGAGGAGTTGGCCGCCAAGAGCACCTACCTCGAGGTCGCCTGGTTGTTGATCAACGGCGAGCTGCCGACCAAGAGCGAATTGGCCGACTTCGGCGATCAGATCACGCGGCACACGATGGTCCACGAGAATTTTCGGCGTTTCTTCGACGCGCTCCCCAAGGATGCGCACCCGATGCCGATCTGCTCGTCCGCCGTCGCCGCCCTCAGCACTTTCTACCCCGAGCCCGACGACGATGCGATGGTTCGCGACGCGATCGTCCGGTTGATCGCCAAGATCCCGACGATCGCCGCTTACTCCTTCAAACACTCGATCGGCCAACCTTTCCTCTATCCGCGAAACGATCTGGACTACGCTTCGAATTTTCTCTACATGATGTTCGGCACACCGTGCAAGCCCTACAAGGTCGAACCGGCGATCGCTCGCGCGCTCGACCTGCTACTGATCCTCCACGCCGACCACGAGCAGAACTGCTCG
>JANNRU010000320.1:0-2719 GCA_031401755.1 Acidobacteriota bacterium
TCCCAGAAGGACCTCAAGTACGTGGTCGCGTACTCGTCGGTCTCGCACATGGGCATCGTGATGCTCGGCATGGCGACGCTGACCGAACAGGGGATCAACGGCTCGGTGTTCCAGATGGTCGCTCACGGCATCATGACCGGCCTGTTCTTCGCGCTCGTGGGCCTTCTCGTAGACCAGGCCCACGAGCGCGAAGAACAGGCCGGTCATGATGCCGTGAGCCACCATCTGGAACACCGAGCCGTTGATCCCCTGTTCGGTCAGCGTCGCCATGCCGAGCATCACGATGCCCATGTGCGAGACCGACGAGTACGCGACCACGTACTTGAGGTCCTTCTGGGACATGGCGGAAAGCGCACCGTAGACGATATTGATGCACGCGATGGCCCCGACAAGCCAGGCCCACTGCAAGGCGCCCTCCGGAGTAAGGCCGAAGCCCAGGCGCAAGACGCCATAGGCGCCGAGCTTCATCAAGACGCCGGCATGCAGCATCGACACCGCGGTGGGCGCGGAGGCATGGCCGTCGGGCGACCAGGTGTGGAGCGGGAAGATGCCCGCAAGGACGCCGAAGCCGACGTAGAAGAAGAGGAAGACCCACGATTGCAGGGCAGGATCGAACTTCACCTGCTGGAGGGTCAGGAGCGAGAACGAGGTTGAACCCGCGGCGGTGTAGAGGGCGAGGATGCCCACGAGGATGAAGGCCGAGCCGAGAAGCAGATACAGAGTCAGCTTCATGGCCGCGTATTCCTTGGTGCCCACTCCGGTGCGCTTGAACGCCCAGCCGAAGACACCCTGGGGCAGCACTTCCCCGCTCGACCCCCAGATCGCGATGAGCAGGTACATGGGCAGCACCGCGATCTCGTAGAAGAGGAAGAGGACGAACAGATCGAGAGACACGAATACGCCGAAGACGCCGGTGACGAGCAGGAGCAGCAGCGCGTAGAACTCCTGGCCGCGCGTCTTCACGGTCCACGAGGCGAACGATCCCGCGAACAGGATGATCGCGGTGAGCAGCACGAGCACGAGGCCCCAGCCGTCCACCGCGAGCTGGTAGTGAATCCCAAACGAAGGCACCAGCTCGAACCACTCGAAGAACTGATAGCCGTTCTTCACGTGGTCGTATGTGAAGTAAAGCCACGTCGAGAGGCCAAGGGTGATGCTGCTGCCGATGACGCCGGTGAGCCGCACCAGGAGCGGACGATGGCGCGCGAACGCCATGATAATCAGGGCGCTGATGAAGGGCGTCCAGGTGATGACGGAGAGAATGGGGAAGTCCATCAGAATCCCCCTCCCACCCACACCATCAGGACCACGAGGCCCGCGGCCAGGGCGAAGATGTAGTCGCCCACCCGGCCGGTTTGGATGCGGCGCAGCACGTCACCGCCGTCGAGCGTCCACGCGCTGATGACGTTGAGAACACCGTCGACGATGTAGCGGTCGGTCCAGCCGATGATCCGGGCCAGAGCGAGGAGCAGGTTGCGGTAGATCCCCTCGAAGACGTCGTCGATCCAGAACTTTGCCAGGGCAGCGGTGCGAATAGGGCCGAAGGCGCTGGCCAGCGAGTCGGCGCTGATGGTCTGCCGCTGATAGGTGAGCCAGGCCAGGAGTATGCCGGCAAGGGCGACGGTGATCGCGACCGGAGTGAGCCAGCCGGGGGCGGTGAACTCCGCTTCGGCATGGTGCAGGGTGAAGTAACCGCCTATAGCGAGGGCGGAAAGCGCCAGCACCCAAAGCGGGCCCGTCATCGTCAAGCCAGGGTCGCCGCCCGTCCCCTGCGCGTGGGCATGACCAGGAGCGTCGGTCGCCCCGTGATCCTTCGCGGGGCCGAAGAAGACCACGAACACCACGCGGAACATGTAGAACGCGGTCAGGAACGCGGCGGTCAACAGCATCAGGAACGGGCCGGTGAAACCGCCAACCAGGGTCGCGCCGAGGACCTCTTCCTTGGACGCGAACCCGGCGAACAGCGGCACTCCGGCGAGCGACAGCGTGCCGATGATGAACACGATCGCTACCTGGGGCATTCGCCTGAAGAGCCCACCCATGTCTGACATCTCGTTGCTGTGCACGGCGTGGATCACCGCACCCGCACCGAGGAACAGGAGCGCCTTGAAGACGCCATGGGTCAGCAGATGGAGGAAGCCAGCACCCGCGAAGCCCGCGCCGATCGCGGTCATCATGTAGCCGAGCTGCGACACCGTCGAGTACGCGAGCACGCGCTTGATGTCGGTCTGCACGCAGGCGAGAATCGCCGCCATCAAGGCGGTGATGCCGCCGATCCAGGCGACCAGGGCGAGAACCTCTGGCGTCTGGTGGAAGAGGAAGTCGGTGCGCACGAGCAGGTACACCCCCGCGGTCACCATGGTGGCCGCGTGGATCAGGGCGGAAACCGGCGTGGGGCCTTCCATCGCATCGGGCAGCCACACATGCAGCGGGAACTGCGCCGACTTGCCCATAGCACCCAGGTACAGGCAGAACGTGATGACGCCGAGGCCGGCCGACCCGACGGCGCCGCCCTCGACCATGTGCCGTAGTTCGAGCAGATCCCAGGTGCCGGTCAGCCGATACAGCAAGACGATGCCGATGAGAAGGCCGGCGTCTCCGGCTTTGGTGGTCCAGAATGCCTTCAGCGCGGCGCGCGCCGCTTCCGGTTTGCGGTACCAGAAACCGATCAGCAGGTAGGAGCAGACGCCCACGAGTTCCCAGCAGACAAAGAGCTGCA
>JANNRU010000321.1:0-10341 GCA_031401755.1 Acidobacteriota bacterium
AACCGATCGGTGATGTAACGCTCCGATAGTGTTGCCGCCGCAACGAGCGCCGCATCTTGGATTCGTACGCCGTGATGGACTTCGTAGCGCTCCTTGAGTCCGCGCAAGATCGAGATCGTATCGTGAACGGAGGGTTCTCCGACCAAGACCGGCTGGAAGCGCCGTTCGAGCGCCGCATCTTTTTCGATGTGTTTTCGGTACTCGGCGAGTGTGGTCGCGCCGATGCAACGCAGAGCGCCGCGGGCGAGTGCGGGTTTGAGCAAGTTGGCGGCGTCAACCGCCCCTTCGGCAGCCCCGGCACCGACGAGTGTGTGCAGTTCGTCGATGAACAGAAGGACGCGGCCCGCTGATTCCTCGATCTCCCGCAGTACGGCTTTCAGTCGATCTTCGAACTCTCCGCGGTATTTCGAACCGGCGATCATGGCGCCAAGGTCGAGCGCGACTAGGGAGCGATCGCGGAGGGACTCGGGCACGTCGCCATCCGCAATCCGGCGGGCAAGGCCTTCCACGATCGCCGTCTTGCCGACGCCCGGCTCGCCAATCAGAACCGGATTATTCTTTGTCCGGCGACAAAGAACCTGCATCGTTCGGCGAATTTCCTCATCCCGTCCGATGACCGGATCGAGTTTTCCACGCCGCGCCATTTCGGTCATGTCGCGTCCGAATCGTCCGAGCGCCTGGAACTTGTCCTCCGGGTTCTGGTCGGTTACCCGACTGCCACCGCGGACGTCGCGGAGAGCGGCGAGCAGTCCGTCTTCGCTCGCCCCGAAGCGGCGCAATAGCTCTGCGGCCTCGTCTCGACTGCGAGCCATCGCGAGTAGGAGGTGCTCGGTGGAGACGTAGTCGTCCTGAAACTCGCGAGTGATCTTCTCCGCCACGTCCAGGATCGTCTTCAATTCGCGCGACGGCTGGATCTGGGCGTTTCCGGCGACGCGGGGGGCCGCAGCGAGACGCTCCTCCGCCGCCGCGAGGATCGCCCGCGGATCCGCGCCCACGCGTTTCAACACCGGCGCGACGATCCCGTCGGCCTGACGTGCCAACGCCACGAGCAGGTGAATCGGGCGAAGCTCGGCATGTCCCGCCTCGCTCGCACTCTGCTGTGCGTCCTGAAGGGCTTCCTGGGCCTTAATCGTCCAGCGGTCCAAACGCATCGTTGCCCTCGATTGATTCTGGAGTTTCCGAACGTCGTAAAGACCGCGGGTTCTTGGGATCGAAGGCTGCGAAAGTCAAGGCCCGACGATCGACTCAGGCGGGATCCAGGCGGCAGACGACGCCGAGTCCCGGCGTCGTTTCCCCCTCGAATCGAACGAAACGGAGTTCGGGGTCGCACAATAATTGGAACAGATTTCCAGCGATCGTGGTCCGGCAGCGCGCTCCGAGGCGGCCGCCGCGAACGGTAAGGGTTTGCGGCGCGGCAAGTGAGAAGTCGCCACTCGCCGCGTCCTGGGTGTGCACACCCAAGACGCCCAGGACGAGCGCACTGGCCTCCGCGAGCGCGTCATCGAATGAAAGCTCCTCGCGGCCACTGAACCGCAGCGAGTCCGGGCCGTTCGACAGCGGGGTCGGTGCGCGCGACAAGCGGCGAGCGTACTTCAGATCGAGCAGCGGCTGGATCAATCGACCACCCTCGATGAATCGACAGCGAGCGGCGGGTACGCCTTCCGAGGTGAACCGGTAAGAGCCCGCGCGCATCGGCGTCAACGGTTCTAGGGTCAAGGAGATGTCTTCACGCAGGACGGCCGACGGATCGCCGAATTGTTCGTGACGAAATCGGCTTTCGCCGTGTGCCACCTGAGAGCCGTCAAGGTGATGCAGCAGGGTGTCGAGCACGAAGGCCTCGACCACTCGCGGATGGAGAATGACGAGACGACGGCCGGCTTCGAGGTCGGTAGTCCGGACGCGCAGCGATCGGTTGATCGCGAGCAGCCGTTCGACTCGCGCCTGGAATTCGCTTTCACACTCCGCCTTCCGGGCCGAATAGCCATCGCCGATCTCGCCATCGATCGTGGCGTGCCAGCCGCAGGTCGTGCCGGACGAGTGGACCTCGAGACCTGCCGACGTGACGACCGCGCCGTCGACGTCACTCGCCGAGAACGACGCGCTCCAGGTGCGCAGGTCCGAGTCGTCAAAGCGTTGCTGAAGATCCGCCAACCGGGAGTGGAACAGATCCGCGGTGCCGCACGCGATCGCGGCCACTCCGGGGTCATGGAGGTCGACGTCGGGGTAGTCGTGCGGTCCCAGAACCTGCGCTGAATCCGGGTCTTCGTAGGCCGAGGCTCGGGCGGCCGCGAGCGCTGCGTCGGGATCCAGTTCGACCTGCCGCCGCTCGAGAGTTCCGCGGCTAATTTGGCCGTCATCCCAGACGACGAGGTAGCGGGCCCCCGCCGATTCGGAAAGCTGCTCGGGGGAGTGCATTCCGCCAATCTGGCGATCCTTTGCGCCGATGCTGTGGCGTCGGGACTCGGAGGCGAAAACCGACCATGCCTGAATCCGCCTCCCGCCGAAGATCCCCGAATCGAGACGGTCGACCAAGCGTTGGGTGCGCATGTCAGTCGCCTCCCAACCGCACGGTGGGGTCGGGCTCAAGGAACAGGAAGTAATGGCTGCCGCCGCTAGAGGGAACACTCTGGCCCCACTTACCGCAATAGCCGAGCGCATCGAGTTGCAGCGGCCCGAACGCCTCGCGAATCGCAGCCAGCGCGCCAAACATCGATCCGGAAAAGATCGCTGGACGATAGAGCGTCACTCGCCCCGCCTCGATGCCGTAGATTGCCTTGCAATTGAAAACAAAGTCGCCGGTGACGGGATTCACCTGGCCTCCCGTGTAGCCCGACAGGAATGCGACACGTGGATAGCGGTCGAGAATGCCCGCCTCACCGAGTAGGTTCCGAACCTCGCTCGGGCCGTAGTCTTCGAACCGCCCGGGGGCGGGCCGAGGCTCGTCGATCTCGATTCGGATGTTACTCATCCGGGGCAGCGGTGCGTTACGGAACGACTCCGCTCGCGCCGCGCCCGTGATCGGTACGCCGCCGGACTCCGCCGACCAGATATCGGCGAGTCCCTCGTGGAGCCGACCGCGATCGACGATGGTCGCCCGTCGACGCGGGACCGCGTTGGCGCTGAACGGCTGCCAGGCGTGGTCGCGCTCGATCGGTTCGTCGATCACCCGGACACGATCGTCGCCCACTCGCTCTCCGCAGCGAAAGCGGCCATCCCGCGCCAATACGGAGGAGCGGAAACCATCAGCCTCCGCCGCGTGGCCGAATGCTTCGTGAGCCAGGCCTTTGGCCAGCGCGTAGTCGATGACGATCGGGAAGCTTCCCGAAGGGTGGCGCGGCGCGTCGGGAAGCTCCCGCGCGAGTCTCGCCGCCTGTTCCGCCCGCCTAAGGAAGAGCGAGCAGGCGGCCTCGTCGGTCAGCAGTCGCGGGCTCGTTCCGAAGACCTGAACCGAGACTGCATGTTGCGACTTCGGTCCCACCGCGGTGGCGCGAGCGCCGAGCGAACAACGAGGCATGGCGAACAAGGCAACTGCCCCATCGGATCGCGCCACGCGCCACGCGTCGATCTCGGCGCGAAACGAGGTCAGCAAGCGGGTCCCGTCGACGCGCGAGTGGATCTCGCTTTCGAGCTCGACGAGGCGCTGCCCGATCGACGGGAGGTCAATGGCGGAAAATTCTTTCACTTCCCGGGGGACGCAGCGCGCCCGTGTGACCTCTAGTTGCGGCACGGAGACGGGAATCGATCCGGGGTGTCCCGCACAATCCGCTGCGGCAACGGTCCGCTCCAGTACGTCGAGCGCCGCCTCGGGCAGCAAGTCATCCCGGCTGCCGAGTGCGGCAAATCCCGACGCGCCGATCACGTGGACACCGTGGCCGATCGAGGACGACGCGGTCGCGCCCTCGGTCCGTCCATCGCGGACGACAATCCGCGACACGCTTCGCGCCTGCGCCCGCCAGATCAAGTAGGCGCCGGCTTCGTCGGCCCGACGAAAGAGCGCCGCCCCGAGGTCGTCGAGCTGATCCAACTGTTCGATCATCCGAGGCGAGCCTAGCCGGCCGAAGCGGGCGCGACAAGCTGGATTAGTAATTCCGGCGGGATCGCCAGCCTCAACCGATCTCGATCGCTCCAGACACACAGTTCTCGACGCAGATCCAACATTCGGTGCAGGCTTGCGCTTTTATGATGGCGGTGTGCCCGTTCTTGAATTCCAGGACATCTTCCGGACAGACCATCGCACACACACCCGTGTTCTCGCAGATGTCGTAGTCGATTCGGACGAGCGCCCGCAGCGCTCCGAGATCGGCGGGACTGTCGCGCCGCTCGATCTTCTCCGTCTTGGGCTGCCACTTCAGCACCTGATCCGGACGATCGTTCTTCTTCATGGACACGGGAGACTCCACGGCCCCGGCCGCTCCAGGCTGCCCAGAATCTAGGGTCCTGCTTCCGTTCGGGCAAGTCCCGCGCTCCTGTCAAGAAATCTCGTGACGAGTTGCAGGCAGGCGAAAGTGTGCGTGTGAAACGGGTTGTGACCCGCGCCGGGTAATACGTGGATCTCCGGGTCTGGCGGTCGGTCGCGGAGTGCCAGAATCGCCGCGCTCGGCGCAACCGGGTCGAGCGAGCCGTGGATCATCAGGATCGGCAGGCTGGGAGCGATGGCGAACAAGGTCGGATCGAGACTGGCGTTGAGAACGCAGTTCTCCAGGGTCGAAGATAGCGAGCGAAACGTGAATTTCCTCGTGTCGGACAGCATCCCCCACGGCAGGCGCGTGACGTGCCGGAACGCGCCTCGCCACCCCAGCCGCCGGAGGTGAGAGAAGTTCTTGTCGACCGACTCCACCGTCAACAACCGGCGATAGGACGATGATCCCTCGAGCAGGATCTGGTGTGCCGAGGCGGGACAGGGGAATCGTGGAGTGCTGATCAGGACGAGCGCTCCGACCATCGTGGGCTGACGTACGGCAAGCTCGACCGCGAGCAGAGCGCCAAGCGAGTGGCCGACGATGGTGAGCGGGGCGTCGCTGCTACGATTTTGGCGCAGATAGCGCTCGATGGTTTCAGAGAAAAACGCCGGCGTGTAGTCGACGTGAGGCTTTGGCGAGTGTCCGAAACCCGGAAGGTCGGGAATCAGTAAACGCCGATTGCGGGCCAGGGGGAGCGCCCGGGGCGTCCAGTAGCGCCTGGACCCGGCGATCCCATGCAAGAACAAGATCTCCGGTCGTCCTAAGTCCCCTGCGTTTTCGAAATAGAGTTGGACTCCGTCGGTCGCGGGGGCGGTGTGGCTGCGCTGTGGGCCGTTCATTCCGTCGCCTGCTCCCAGCGCCGCGCCTCCCGGATTGGTGGGGGCATCGCCAGGTGAATCGTGGGGACAGCTCGACAAAACGTCAAGCGGCGCGAGTGCGCGTCCCCACCCGAGGACTCCTGCCCGCGTGGGATAGCATGCGGTGGCTCGATTAGGGGTCGGCCGTGTCGATGCGAGATCAACTCGAGGACTTGGAAGCGCGGGGGGTGGCCCCGTTTGCGCAGAGGTCTCGCGGTGCGAGCCGCCGGTGGCCGGTCGAAAACGAGGGACGGGCCTTCGATTACCGCACGCATTTCCAGCGCGACCGCGACCGTATCGTTTACAGTCGGGCCTTTCGCAGGTTGCGGCAGAAGGCGCAAACCGGGAACCTACCGGCTTACGAGGACCACCGGCGCAACCGACTCACGCACACCCTCGAGGTCGCGCAACTCGCCCGCACCGTCGGTCGGGCGCTCGGGCTGAACGAGGATTTGATCGAGGCGATCGCGCTCGGTCATGACCTCGGCCAACCACCGTTCGGGCCAACCGGCGAGCGGGCTCTCGACGATCTACTTCGGGGGCGACTCGACGGCCGAGGCGGACCGGGAGGCGGCGATTGCGGCGGTTTCGGTTGTTCGGCCCAAACCCTGCGGGTCGTCGATCAGCTCGAGAAACGCTACGAGCACCCCGGGCTAAATCTGACCGACGTCGTGCGCGAGGGTTTGTCGAAGATCCGGCCGGTGACGCTTTCCAGTGAAGGAACCGAGGGGCTTCGACCGAACTGCTCACCCTTTTTTGAAGCGCAAGTCGTCAGCCTGGCCGACCGCGTCGCCGAAGCGCTGCATGATCTCGACGACGCGCTGCAGTCCGGGGTCATCGAGGTGCAAGAGGTAGAACGAATCCCCGCAGTGCGCGAGCTACGGCGAAAGCTTGGCGAGCGCTGGCGTCCAGCCGCGGGTCGATTCATGAAAGCCAACATGATTCACCGGGGCCTGACCCATCTTCTGGTCACCGGCGCGATCCTCACCAGTGCTAGGGCGCTGGCGCGCTGGGCCGAACGGCATTCGATTCACGACGCCGGCGAATTCGAGGCCAAACGAGACACTGCCGTCCGCGGGAACGAGATCGGTCTGTCGCGATCGGCGAGCCGGCTACTCGAAGATTTGGAGCGCTATCTCGAAACGCGCGTGCGTCGCGGATTCGACGTCGATCGCATAGAGCGCCGTGGACGTCACGTCGTTCTCGGCTTGTTCGCCGCCTACCATGCAGATCCCGCACTGCTCGAAGATCATGTGTTGCTCCGCTTCAAGAGCGTCGCCGGTGTGCGATTCCTCCGCGATCTACCCGAGGCCCGACGGGCGATCGAGATTGCGGACCACTACCGGAGGGATCCGCGGTTTTTGCGAGTCGTCGCCGATCACATCGCTTCGATGACCGACAACTTTGCACTGGCCGAACATCGACGGTTACAGGAGATGGGGTCCGTGCCGATTCCGAGCGCGGAGCAGTTGCGGCGTGAGGAGATCGACTGACCCTTCTAGGTCTCGACCGGTCGAAGTGCGAGAGGCGCCGTGGTCGAATGCACCATCGGCGCGCCAGTGGCCCGGTCGCATTGCGCGTTGAATGGAGTGTCGCGGAAGGGATCGAGATACCGTCGCCCGTCCGGCCGAGGCCGTGGATCAGCAGACGAGCCCCCGACTGCGCAGAAACCAACGTGGCCTCGAATCGACCCCGGTTGGCCCTTCGGCGATCGACAGGGCCGCGGTGACGGCACCTGTGCAGCCGACGAGCCAGATCTCGCAACACAGCGGCGAAATTCCCCCAAGCGTTCCCAAGCGACACGAGTTGAGCCAAATTGGCGGCGATCGTGAACATGTTGAGGAATCCGACACGGCAGGCGCGCGGCGAGTCGCTTGCCGGCACCGCGACCGATGGACTACGGTGTGTGCCCGACGTGCGAATGCGCCGCCGGGCTGCCAAGGAGCACGCGATGGCTACAAGCCTCTCCCGAGTCGATCCGAAAGTCGCCGCAGTTCTCGCGCGCGAGCTCGAGCGGCAATCGTCCGGGCTCGAGTTGATCGCGTCCGAGAACTTCGTCAGCGAGGCGGTGCTCGAGGCGATGGGTTCAGTGTTGACGAACAAGTACGCCGAAGGTTACCCAGGGCGCCGTTATTATGGCGGATGCGGTCCGTCGGACGAAGTCGAGCGGCTGGCGCAAGAGCGCGCGCTCGAGCTGTTCGGAGCGGAGCACGCCAACGTTCAACCGCACTCCGGTAGCCAGGCGAACCAGGCGGTCTACCTGACAGTCCTCGAGCCCAACGACAAAGTCTTGGGAATGGATCTGAGTCACGGCGGCCACCTGACTCACGGTCATCCGTTGAACTTGTCCGGAAAGCTTTGGCGTTTTGTTGCCTACGGCGTGCGCAAAGAGGACGAGCGCCTGGACTACGACGGTCTCGCGCGCCTGGCACGCGAGGAGCAACCCAAGCTGATCGTCTGTGGAGCCTCGGCATATTCGAGGATTATCGACTTTGAACGAATCGGAGCGATCGCGCGCGAGGTTGGCGCCAAGGTCATGGCGGACATCGCTCACATCGCTGGACCCGTAGCGTCCGGTCGACACCCGAGTCCGATTCCACACTGTGATTTCGTCACGACCACGACGCACAAGACGCTTCGCGGCCCGCGTGGCGGTCTCGTTCTGTGTCGCAAGCAATACGCACGCGACCTCGACCGCATGGTGTTCCCCGGAATCCAGGGCGGCCCGTTCATGCACATCATCGCGGCCAAGGCTGTCGCCTTCGGAGAGGCGCTGCAACCGAGCTTCAGGGAGTACATCGACCGTGTCCTGGAAAACGCCACGGAGCTCGCGGCGGCCCTGGCCGGGCACGGTTACCGCGTCGTTTCGGGTGGGACGGACAATCACCTGTTGCTCGTCGACGTCTTCTCCCGGGGGATCACCGGCAAAGAGTCCGAGCAGGCCCTGGAAGCGGCTGGGATCACGGCGAACAAGAACACCATCCCCTTCGACAAAAACCCTCCGATGGTCGCCAGCGGCCTGCGTTTGGGAACGCCGGCCGTGACGACTCGGGGCATGGGGCCGGCCGAGATGCGCCAAACTGCGGCTCTGATCGCCGAAGCCCTGGAATGCCGCGCCACCGAATCGGCGCTGCTGAGTGTCCGCGCACGCGTGGCCGAATTGGCTGCGCGTTTCCCGCTCTACCCAGAGCTGCTCCGCGCCACGCGAAGCTGACACGCGAGGATCGGCGTGGACGCCATCGCCGATTTCTTCGCGCCGGGTGGTGCGTTGTCCCGCGCGCACCCCGGTTTCGAGGACCGCCAGGGCCAACGGGAGATGGCCGAGACCGTGGCCGAAGTGCTCGAGCGCGGCGGAGGCCGTTTGATCGAGGCTGGAACCGGAACGGGAAAGACTCTGGCCTACCTGGTGCCGGCAATCCTTTCCGGGCGCCGTGTCATCGTTTCCACGGGCACGCGCAACCTGCAGGATCAGATCCTGTCCAAGGATCTGCCGTTCCTTCGTGACCGCGCGGGATTCCAATTCACGGCTGCCGTGCTCAAAGGCCGTGACAACTATTTGTGCCGGTTTCGGTTGGCCCAGAAGGAACGTGAGCCGCTGTTCGAGGAACTCGCCGAGGCGCCTTGGCTGACGCGGATCGTGGAATGGGGCCGGGCGACCACGACCGGGGAGCGAGCGGAGATCCCCGATCTGCCCGACAGCCTGCGACTGTGGCGTGACATCAACGCGCGGTCGGAGACCTGTTCGGGCGCGCGCTGTCCGGAGTACACGCGCTGCTGGCTGACCAGAAGCAAGGAGGCGGCGGAGCAGTCGCAGCTCGTGATCGTCAATCACCATCTGTTCTTTGCCGATCTTGCGTTGAGGACCACCTACGGTGCAGTCCTTCCCGATTACGACACGGTGATTTTCGACGAGGCGCATCAGATCGAAGAGACGGCCACGTTGTTTTTCGGGCTGCGGGTGTCGTCTGGGGAGATCGAGGATCTCGCGCGCGAGGCCGAGCGGAGCGCGATACGGCAGAACCGGCATGCGCACGGAACGGTGGCTTTGCGCGCAGCGGCTGACGGTTTGTTCGGTGAGCTGGGTCGGCTCGTCGGATCGGACGGGGGGCGCCGGCGATTGGAACCGATCTCGCGGGGAGGTCCCGACCTATCCGCGTGGCAGGGCCAGCTTTCCGAAGCCTTGGACGAGCTCGGACGTGAGGCACAGGGATTGGGCGAGGAGGGTGCACCGATATCGCGTCGGGCCGATGATCTGAGCCAGATCGTCGATCGCGCGCTGGCGCGCGACGAAGTCGATCGCGTCTACGGGATCGAACGCCGTGGCCGTCGCAATATTGTAATTTCGGCCTCCCCGATCGACATCTCCCGCCTGCTTCGTGAGACGTTGTTCGACGGTCTACACGCTGCGGTGTTGACGTCGGCGACCCTGACGGTCGATGGGAGCTTCGCATTTTTTGCCGAGCGACTCGGGCTGGCCGAGGCTCAGACCCGAATCGTTCCGTCCCCATTCGACCACGCCACACAGGCAGTGCTCTACCTGCCACGCAACATGCCCGAACCGCGCGAGCCTGGTTTTACGGAGCGCGCAGCTGAGGAGATCGTCGAGTTACTCCAGATCACCGACGGAAGAGCGTTCCTGTTGTTCACTTCGCACGCGCAATTGCGACAGCTGCACCAAATTCTCGCCGCGGTTGGGCGGTGGCCGCTGTTCGTCCAGGGGGAAGGAAGCAAGGTCGGCCTCATCGAAGAATTCCGGCGAACCCCGCGGGCGGTCTTGCTCGGAACCACTTCTTTTTGGCACGGGGTGGATGTTCCGGGCGAGGCCTTGTCACTCGTTGTGATCGACAAGTTGCCGTTCGATGTGCCATCCGATCCGCTGCTCGCCGCACGGATCGAGCGCATGCGATCCGAAGGTCGGGACGCGTTCTCCGAATATCAGCTGCCGCTGGCCGTGCTTGATCTCAAACAGGGGTTGGGTCGGCTGCTCAGAAGCCAAGGCGATCGGGGCATCCTCGCCGTGCTCG
>JANNRU010000322.1:0-2488 GCA_031401755.1 Acidobacteriota bacterium
AAGGCGCCCCCGAAGTGGGTGCGCCCGACGAGGTAGGGCGCGAGACGTGCGCCTCCCCGCGATCGTGATCAGGGCGAAAGACGTAGAGGCCGTAGGCCTCGAGGAAACGGCGGAGCGTCTGCTGCTCGATCTCGATCTTCAGCGCGCCGGCGATGAAGGCGACCACCTCGGGCTGCGTGCAGCGCGGATGGTCGACGAGGTATTTGGCGATCGGACCGGCGTGCTCCGGGCGCAGCCGTGGTTGCCGGTGTCGGCCGAGCTCCGCCCAGATCGCGTCGAGCATCTGGTGCGCCGTGAGCGCACGCACGGTGCGCATGGCCCGGTCGGTCCGGCCCACGGCCGCGCCCACTTGCGCTGCGGTCAGGCCCATGCCCGCATGCAGGAGAAAATAGGCCGCCGCGCGCAGCAGGATCGGCTGGGCCGCGATGAGGCCCACGAACCGCACCGCCGCCTCCAGCAAGACCTGCTGCGATCGCGTCGCCCCCTCCAGCACGTCCCCATGCTCGCGCTGCCAGCGCCCCCACGCCTCCTGCGGAGCTTCGTTCCCCGGTGTCGTCGCCGTGTCCGTCGCCATGGTGTCCTCCCCGCGGGCAAGTATCCCACCGGGACGCCAAGCCTGCAGCGGACAGCCTCAGACGAAGATCATGCGTTGAGGCGGAAGTTGTGGGTGAACGCTCCAAGGGCTGAGCATTCATCGCATTTATCCCTGACTTTCGAGCACTTCGAGAGCCCGGGCGACGGTGCGGATTTTGTCGAGGCCTCTGCGAATGGTGATGGATCCGGGCGGTCCGCCGGAGGACTTGCCGGTGTAACCGCCGAGATCCGCGATCCAGCGGGTCGCCTGGGCGATGGTCGGCGTGGTATCGGGAATGGTCTCGTTGCGTTTCTTCTGGGCGCGCTTGAGCAGCAGCAGGGCACGGAGTTCGACGGAGCGGAGCTCAACGGTGGCGGGCAGGTCGGGCTGGGTGCGGGATAAGTACTTGAGGCGTTCGATTCGTAATGCCACCGTGGCGAGCAGGGTAGCCCATTTCGTAACGTGCGTCGCCTCGCGGAGCTGGGTCTCCTCGACCTTGCAGGCGCCGCTCTTCCACGTCCGGTGAAATTCTTCGATGCGCCAGCGCTGGCTGTAACCGAAGATCACGCGGCAGGCTTGTTGGAAGGTTCCGCACGGGGCGCTGGTGAAGAGCAGCCAGTCCAAAGGCTTCTCGCCGCGCGGGGTGGTTCGAAGCTCGCGGGTCCAGACCACGTTCACCGAGAGGGCCCAGGAGCGACCCGTCGCCCTGTCCCGCAGGTCGAGCGTTACGGTCGCGACCCGCACCGCCATCAGGGCGACGCGTTTGGACCGTCCGGGGCCGGCGGGCACGGGCAGGTCGTAGGTTCCGAGAATGCTCTTCTTCTTGACGATGTCACGCAGGTAGCGCGTCCCCCTGGCGGTATGCACCCGTCGGTTCCAGCTCGCCCGGACGGTGAAGTCGTGTCCCGACTCGGTGAGGGCGACAAGCTGGGGCCATGCATCCCCTTCTCGATCCAGCTGAAACCATGCGCGCGTCCCCGGCGCACCCTTCTCCAATCGAAAGGTAGTGTCCTTGATCGCGTCCAGCCAGTGCTGCGTCTCCTTCTCCTCGACCTTGCGCGAGTCACGACCGCGACGCTTCTTGCTCCGCCGTTTCGGTGCGGCCTTGCGACTCCACCACTGTTGTGAAAGCAACCCGACGGGCACCCCCTCTGGACTCACGCCGATGGCACTGATGACCTTGAGCCCGCGTACTCCGAACATGTTGGCGCCGATCGTCCCGAAACCCTTGGTTCCGGCGCGGTCGGTCAACGTCAGGCTACTACCGTCCACCGGCACGAAGACAAACGGGTACTCAGCGCTCCGTGCAGCACACGCCGCTGCCGCTGCGTCCTGTAGCTGCTCCACCTGGACAGCAGGGTTCTCGAGGAGATCGTAGGCCCCTTGCCGCTCCGCCGCCTTCTCGAACACCTCCGAAACGCGCCCGGCTGGTTGTAGCGCCACCTCTCGAGCCATCCCGATCAGCCGCGCCGTCCGGCGCGCGTCTCCAAGACGCGCGCGTCCAAATTCTTCCTGTGCCCACGCGATGGCCGATGCCTGTTGCATGCGGCATCAACCCAACGTAGCGGCGGAAAATTTCCGCAGAATTCGTGGAAAATTTCTTTCGATCTAGACAATGCTCGGTTCGCTGTGACGCCGCGATGAGGAATCCGCGTCGATTCGCGCTGGGATGCGGCGCCCAAAAATACATAATTAATTCAACGATTTGCGGACCGATTCGATCAATGCTCAGCTCTTCGTGGTCCTGGCGGTCACCTGATCGGGCGTGAGGTCCCCGTTCCTCTCGGGGTGCCACTGACGCGCGACCGACGGGTGGACCGTCGCGAGCGAGTTCGTGACCGAGACCCGCTTGTTCGCGCAAAACGGGCTCGCCCGCGCGAATCCTTGGAGGATCCGCCTGCGCGCCCGGATCCG
>JANNRU010000323.1:0-11358 GCA_031401755.1 Acidobacteriota bacterium
ACGGGCGCACACCGCCGTAGCGGATGTGCGCGGGTCGGCCGACGCGATCGCCAAGCTAGCTAAAGGACAGGAACGCGCCGCTGACTACGGCGCGGAACGGCGGGACGAACTACGGCATGATCGACGTGCACCGCCCGAGGATCCCGCCGAGGTTGAGCACCTCAACCGTATCCCCCGGGCTCAGCTGTTCCGGAACGACTCCGGCATAGCCGCGGAGCGCGTGGCGTGCGCCGAGAGTTCCAGCGAGCACGTCGCCCGCGCGCAGCGGGACCATCCGGCCGCTGGGGTCCTCGATCGTGTTGTAGGTGGCTTTGTCCTCGAGGATGCGCACCGCGAGGACGTAGCCCTCGGCCGAGACGATCTCCGGTCCGACGATGACCTCGCGGCCGAGACGCGCATTGCGCGTCGAGGAGGCGACACGGTCCAGGTGCAGGCGAGTGGTCGGCCCGGTCATCGGCGATCCGCCCGCGCGGCGAGCAATTCGGGAATCGCCGCGATGCGGGAAAAAGACCGAGCCTCGTCACCGGTCCAGAGGTGGTTCTCCTCGCCGTAGGTCGCGACTTCGCGGTCCATCATCGAAAAGGG
Source organism: Acidobacteriota bacterium (assembly GCA_031401755.1). Lineage (GTDB taxonomy): Bacteria > Acidobacteriota > Polarisedimenticolia > Polarisedimenticolales > Polarisedimenticolaceae > JANNRU01. The sequence goes on from JANNRU010000323.1 coordinate 586, forward strand.
GCTGCGCGTGCCCACGACGTGGAATCGACCGGCGGCCAAACGCACCCGAGTCTCCCCGACCACGCGACGCTGGGACGAGTCGATCAGCGCCTCGATATCGCGCAGCGCGGGATCGAAGTAGTGTCCCTCGTGGAGGCGCTCCCCGTAGAAGCGGCCGAGTTGGTCCTTCCAGAAGGTTTGCCACTTGGTCAAGACGAGCTTTTCGAGCTCGCGGTGCGCGGCGATCAGCACCAACGCGGCCGCAGCCTCGAAGCCCACGCGGCCTTTGATCCCGAGGGCGGTCTCGCCGACATGGATCCCGCGGCCGATGCCGAAGACCTCGGCACGCTCGGCAAGCGCCGCGACCAGTGCCGGGCCCGCCAGCGGGCGACCATCGAGAGTCACGGGAAGCCCAGCTTCCCAGCCGAGAACGACCTCGATCGGCGCCGGAGCACTGGCAGGCGGCTCGAGCATCTCGTCCGGTGGTGCAGCCCAGGTGTCGTGGGTCCAGCCACCACCCCAGGTCGCGCCCCACAAGCCGCGATTGATCGAATAGCGATTCGAGCCCGCGGGGATCGGCAGACCTCGCGTTTCAAGGTAGGCCTGCGCCTGCGCACGGGTCAGGCCTTCGTCGCGGATCGGGGTGACGACGGCGAGCTCGGAGGCCAACACGCGAAACGCGACATCGAAACGGACCTGATCGTTGCCGGCGCCGGTCGAGCCGTGCGCGACCGCCGAGCAGCCGAGCGACCGCGCGACCTCGACGACCGAGATCGCCTGCTGCGTGCGCTCGGCCGCCACGCTTAGCGGGTAGACCTCGCCACGCAGGACGTTGCCTTGGATCAGGTAGCGCACGAATTGCGAAAACAGCGTTTGGCGAGCGTCCAACGCGTGGTGGCTCGCCGCGCCCACGGCGGAGGCCTGGCGCTCGATCGCCTGACGCTCCTCGGCGGTCGAGCCGCCGGTGTCGACCCAGACCGTATGGACGACCCAGCCCAGCTCCACCAGGCGCGGGACACAATAGGACGTGTCCAGCCCGCCGGAGAAGGCCAACGCGATGCTGCGTTTTTCTTGCATGTCGCATAAATATGCACAACCGCGCCGCCGACGCAAGCCGCCGGAGAACCGTGAGCGCTGGCCGACGGACCGCCGGTCTGTCAGGTTGGGACGGGCCTTGGGCTCGGCCCTCCCGCCTTCAACCATTCGGACATGTTGCTGCGCCCCGCCGCGGGACGCGAAAGGAGCGAATCGTGAGTGTTGCCAAAGTCAGCGAGATCATCGCCTCGTCCGATAAGAGCTTCGACGATGCCCTGCGTAAGGGGATCGAGCGGGCAGACAAGACGCTCAAGAACCTGAAGGGCGCCTGGATCGAAAGTCAAAAGGTCGTGATCGAAAAGGGCAAGATCGTCGAGTATCGGGTAATCATGAAGGTGACGTTCGTTCTGGAGAAGTAGCGCCGAGGGCGCTCAGTCTTCCACCGTCGGCGGCGCTGCGTGCGCGAGCGCCGCCGCATGCAGCACGGTCGCAGCGAGCATCGCCGTCGTGCCGATCAATTCGGCCGACTCTTCGATCAAGGCGAACCACACGTAGCGCGAAGTCTCGGTAGCACCCCAGGCCTCGACCGGCGGACTGAACCAGACCGCCGGACCTTCGAGGAGCAGCGCGGTAACGAACGCGGCGCACCCGACGAGGCCAATCGCGCGCGCCCGGGGGCTCGACCTCAGCCGGGCCCAGAGCGTCGAGACCAGAAACCAGATCAGGGCCACGGCCAAGGGGGCGAACAGCACCGGCCAGAGGTAGGCATCCTTGGCCGAATCCCCGCCGAGCAACCGCGCGCGCAACGACTCGCCGGTCGTGCCGGACATCAACGCCGCGGCAAGCCGCTCGTGTGCGGTCGCCGTCTCATCGACGGAAAGCGCAACGAGCACCGCGGCCATGACCGGCCAAACCCATGAGCGCAAGCCCGCGCGAAGCGTCGCCGGCTCGAGGCGCCAACAGGCCAGTGCGCCAAGTCCGGCGAGAAGCAGCTTCGCGCTCGAATACCAGGTGGTGAAGTTCCGTTCCTCGTCGAGATTGAGAAAAGATGGGGCCTCACCGAAATTGACGAGCACGAGGAGACAGTCGACGACCAGCACGACCGCCATCAGACGGAAGACGATCGAGGATGTAGGAACGAGGTGCGGCACGGGCCGATTCGAGGTCATCGCGTTCGCTCCTCCGGCAGGTAGCCGGCTCGCCGCAGCAATTGCAGGGCGCGCCGGTCCGGCGCCTGGACCTCGATCAACCGATCCCCGACCGTCACGGACGTGAACCACCCTTCCAGTGCGTCGCGCAGCTCGCTCACGGTCTCGCGGTAGTCGGGGTGCGCGACGAGGTTGCTCTGTTCCTGCGGATCGCGAGCCAGATCGAAGCCCTGGCAGTCGAGCTTCGAGTCGTACCGGTCACAGATCAATTTGAACCGTGCGGTGCGAGCGGCCATGCGCACGACACCATCTGTGTGAAACGTCATCGATCGGTGCATCTCCCGTCCGGCGTACGGCCGCCCAGCGGCTGCACCGCGGAGACTCTGCCCGGCGAAGGACTGCGGCGACCGGACTCCGGCATAGTCGAGGATCGTCGGCGCCAGATCGATCGTGCCGGCCATCCCCGGGATACGCAGTCCGCGGGCCAAACCGGGCCCGGCGAGAATCAACGGCACGCGCAGCACCACATCCCGACGCTCACGTCCGTGGCCGACGATTCGCCGCTCGGGATCGGCAAACAGCATCTCTCCATGATCGGCGGTCACGACGACGATCGTTCGATCGACGAGGCCACTCTCGTCGAGCGCGGCGAACAGACGACCGAGTTGCTGGTCGGCCCAGGCCACCTCGCCGTCGTAGAGCGCCGAGATGTGCTCCCGCTCCGCAGTGCTCAAGGTGATCTCGCCGTCTTGCTGTCGGTGATAGGTTTTGGAGCAGCGTAGGTCGTACTCGCTAGCGATTGGCGTGGCGAACGCGGCGTCGAACGGCGGCGGCGGCTCGTAGCTTTCGTGGACGTTCTGGACGTGAAACCAGAAGAAAAACGGCCGTGTGTGGGGCCCAGCGAGCCACTCGACGGCACGGTCGAAAGCGAGGGGGAGGAGCCGTGCTTGATCGGTCGGATCGGTTTCAGCGTCACCGTGCCCATGCCGGTGCGAGTCAACCGTAATCGTTTCGAATAACTCGAAGCCCTGATCGAACCCGAACTCTTCGCCCACCAGCGGATGACCGACCAGCGAGACCGATTCGTAGCCTGCGGCTCGAAGAATCTCGGTCAGGGTCACGTGCTCATCGGCTAGCTCTACCGCGTTTCCGAAGACGCCGTGATCGGGGACCTCGAGCCCCGTGAAGATGCTCGCGTGGGACGGGCCCGACAGGGTCGCCTGCGTGAAGGCGTTCTCGAACAACACGCCACGAGCGGCGAGCGCGTCGAGCGTCGGTGAAGTCTTGCGCTCGTAGCCGTAGCAGCCGAGGCGATCCGCGCGCAGGGTATCGACGGTGACGAACAGGATATTGCGGCGTTCGGCGGGACGCAGCAGCCACCAGCCGAACACGACGGCGGCCACGACGAGCAGGGCGGAGCCCGCGATCCGCAGAACGCCTCTCATCGACGGCGCCAGCGGCGGAAACGGGTCACTTCAATCACTGCCCCCCGACCCGCGAAATCGGTCGTCATCGTCAGAAAACAGTACGTTGAAACTGGTCAGCGTGCCGTAGCAGCCAGTGACGTAACCCTGCATTTTGACCTTCGCCTCGACGGGGAGATCCAGCGAATTGACTTGCTGCTCCAACACGCGTAGGCGGTTTCGCAGCATGACGACCTTGTGAAAAAAGGTCTCGATCGGCCAGGTTTTCTCTTGAACTCCCGGTTTGCCGGGACGCAGGACCAACTCGCCACCGCGCCACTTGTCCGCGGGCACGACCGGGGTCAGGCCGCACTCTTCACGGATCACCCGCCGCAGCAGCCGCTCGAGATCGACTTCGCCGACCGTGGAATCGCTCATCTTGAATCCGCTCCCTTCCCGGGGGCTGACCAGCTCGAACGCCTCGGCGCTCGCGACCGCGCCCGCAGATCGCGGGACTACCGTCGCAGTACCGCGCCCACCGCGGTAATTGTGCTGGCTGCCGCAGTAATCGCAGATGACTCGCGCAACGCCCCCGGCGACCGGGGTCGCCAGGATGGTGTGGCGGCGCGTCGCCTTGCAGGCCGCGCAATGGTCGTCGGTCGTACCGCCGGCCGTTAGCCGTCTCGCCCCGTCCTCGGACATGCGCGGCGAGTCTATCACCGACCCTGCGCCGCTCCGGCTTGCACTCCGGGACTTGAGCCCCCAAGTTTCCCAGCGGATGGGAGTCGCATCGAAACCACGGAGCCGGGGACTCTCGGCGTTTCGCGCCCTGGACGGCTCGCACCCGCTGCGCCTCGCGCTTCCGGAGGGGCAGACGAGCTACCACGCGCGGCCGATCGCTGGGGCCGAGGTCGTGTGGTTCAACCACGCACTGGCCCGGGAGATGGGGCTCATCCCCGCCGGGCGCCCCGAGCGGCTCGACGCAGAGCTCCGACGCGCAGTACTCGACGCATTCGCCTTGCAGATCGTCAACGAATGGGACCTCCACCACGGCCCCCCACTCGATCCAACGGAGCGACTGCCTGGTCCCTACATGGCCACTCGCTACCTGCAGCTCCAGCATCCCGGTCGCACGGGACGCACCTCAGGCGACGGCCGCTCCGTTTGGATCGGTACCGCCGGTGGACCCGACGGGGAATGGGACATCTCCGCCTGCGGCACCGGTGTCACGCATCTGTGCCCGGCGACCGCTTGGTCGGGTCGCTTCTATCGCACGGGCAGCCGCGCCGCCTCTTACGGTTGCGGGACCGCGACGGTCCAAGAGGGGCTCGGGGCCGCGCTGATGAGCGAAGCGCTGCACCGCGAGGGCGTGCAGACCGAACGCGTCCTCGCCGTGATCGGCCTCGGCGGCGGGCGGGCGATCAACGTGCGCGCGGGCCGCAATCTGCTTCGGCCGGCGCACTTCTTTCTGTGGTCCAAACGTGGCGACATCGGAGCGCTGCGGCGGCTGGCCGAGTACCACGACGCGCGCGAACGGGCCCGCGGCCTGCTTCGTCGATCGGGCGGCGGCAGGCGCTGGGAGCGTTTGACCGCGGAGCTGACTCGGGGCTTCGCCCGACAGGCGGCGATTTTCGAAAGTGAATACCTGTTCGTCTGGCTCGACTGGGACGGCGACAACATTTTAATGAATGGCGGAATCCTCGACTATGGCTCGGTGCGCCAGTTCGGCCTTTACCATCGCGACTACCGTTACGACGACGCGACGCGCTGGTCGACGACGATTCCCGAGCAGCGACGCAAGGCTCGATTGATCGTCCAGAATTTTGCGCAGATCCGCGACATGCTGGAGCGCGGCCGCAAGCGCCCGCTCGCCGAGTTCAAGAACGACCGCGCCGTTCGGCAGTTCGATACCGAGTTCGAGCGCTTCGCACGCCTGTTCCTGTTGAGGCGGATCGGGTTCGACGCCTCGCTGGCCGAGCGGCTCCGGCGCGGGCGCGGCCGGGAGCTCGAACGCTTCCGCGCGATCCACGGTTGGTTCGAACGCGTGCGTAGCGCGCGCGGGCCCCGACGGGTCAATGACGGCATCACCTGGAACGCGGTCTACTCGACGCGCGACCTGTTGCGCGAGTTACCGGCTCGATACCTGGCCCAGGGCGGGCTGCTCGAACCCCGCGAAATCCTGGCGATTGCGGCGTCGTCCTACTCCACGCCGCGGGACCGGCGGCTGACCCCCTACCGTGCGCGGCGGGCCCGCGAATTCCAGCGCGCCTACCTAGCCCTGATCCAGGCCGCGGCTCGCCTATCGCGCCGATCGACCCCGCTCGTTCTCACGGAGGTCGCCGCGCGATCCGCCGTGCTCAACCGCTTCACGCGAATCACTGGCGACGCGGTCGTCCACGCCGCCGCGCGTTTGACCCGCGCCCACCGCCGCCTCGGCGCCGATGCCGTCCACGACCTGATCCGCCGCTTCGTCGAAGCTCACACGACCAACCCCGACCTCGCCACGACCGCCTCCCCCCCCGCGCCGAAAACCCCGGCCCGTAGGATCTTCGACGCCCTGCTCAGCGATACGGAACAGTTCCGACACGGAATCTGAGCGGGGAAGTCCTCCAAGACCCGAATGATGGGAAAGGCACCGCGACTAGCGCGCGGCCAGCGTCCTGAGGCGAGCGAGGTCCGCGCGCAGGTCGTCTTGCCGCGGGTCGAGGCGTACGGACTCCTCGAAGGCGCGGATCGCCTCCGAGATGCGACGCTGCTCGAAATAGACGACACCAAGTCGCTTGTGCGCCAGGGCATTCCCGGGTTCGCGCGCGAGCAACAAGCCCAACTCGCGCTCTGCTCGATCGAGCGCACCGAGACGTGTCAAGAAGATCGAGAGATTGAGGCGCGCGCCGCCGTCCTCAGGGTCTGTGGCCAGCGCGGCATCCAGATGGGCGACCGCCTGTTCCACCTGCCCCCGGCGACCCAGCACCGTAGCCAACGCCTTATGCGCCAGCGACGAACGCGAATCGAGGGCCAACGCGGCCTCGAACTCGGCGACCGCGTCGTCATCTCTTCCTAGCCGCGCGAGGACGAGGCCGAAGTTCGCATGCGACTCGGCGTCGGCGACTCCCGCGCGATGAGCGATCGCGAACTCGCCGGCCGACTCGGTATCCCGTCCAAGCTCGGCGAGCAGCGTCGCTAGCTTCAAGCGTGTCGTGAACGCTTGCGGCCGTCGCGTCAGCTCCTCCCGGAAGAGTGTCGCCGCACGATCTAGGTCGCCGGTACGAACGACGAGCCCCGCCAGCGAGACCCTCGCGAATCGATCGTCGGGATCGATGCGCAACGACTCGGCGTACTGCTCCAGGGCCTCCTCGACGCGACCGTTATTGGCGAGCAAGTACGCCAGTCCGTTGCGGGCCACGACGTTGCGCTCGTTCACCGCGAGCGCATGGGTGAACAGCCGCTCGCTGTTCTCCCAAACCGCAACCTGCCGCTGCGCGAGAACCACGTACGCGATCAGGACGAACAGCCCGATCGACGGGAGATAGGCATACCGATCGGCGAGCGCGCTGACCAGACCGAGCACGACCAGGGCAAAGCCGGCCGCGAGCGCGAAGGGGCTGTGCTCCTAGGGGTAATGCAGCGCCAGATCGACCGGCCACACGGCCTTGCCCAGATACCAGAGATAGCCCAGTGCTGCGTTCTGCAGGCGATCGCCAAGCGGGTAGCTCGCAGTGGTCCCGATCACGCTCCACTGCGCCCGCAACGTGATCGCGGACGAGGCGATGCTGAGTGCGACGAGCGGGATCTTTTCCACGATGAGTGCCCGCACCCGCTCGACGCGCGGGCCAGCCGACGCCGCCCAACGCCCGAGCGGCCAGAAATCCAGGAGCAGCAAGACGATGGGCAGCGTGACCAACATCGGCTTGGCCATCAGTCCCAACGCGTAGAGCACGATGACGCCCGCGTAACGCGCCGCCCCGGGACGACGCACATATCGGACGTAGGCGATCGACGTGAGGAGCCAGAACGAGGCACTCAGAACATCTTTGCGCTCCGAGATCCACGCCACGGACTCGACGTGCAGCGGATGGGTCGCGAACAGCGCGGCAACGAGAGCGCTGCGCCCGCGCGCGCGGGTCACTGATCCCAACAGGCAGAACAACAAGACCGAGTTGAGCGCATGAAGCAGGATGTTGGTCGCGTGGTAGCCACGCGGGGAGCTCCCCCAGAGCTCCGCGTCGATCATCAGCGACAGCCAGGTCAACGGATGCCAGTTCGAGGTCTCCAGAGTCGTGAAGGCCCAGGTCGCTCCCGCGGCCGTCCAGCCGGCGAGGACGTGCGGATTCTCCTGGACGTAGAGGCCGTCATCGGTGAGCACGAAATCGAATCCGGCCGCCCGAGCGTAAATCGCCAGCGTCAGCACGACGAGGCCGGAGGCGACGAGCAAGTTCCGACGTCGATCCTGACTCACGATGCCTCCTCCGGCCCGGAAGATTATCCCGTAAGATGCTCCGCGATGCAGGATCCGGAGTTCCAAACCGTCCCGGCCGCTCGCGTCGTCCTGCGGCGCTTCGTCCCCGCCGATGCGTTCGCCTTCGCCGCGTACCGTAGCGACCGCGCGGTCGCGCGTTTCCAGACTTGGCCGACACCCTACCCGCTCGACGAAGCCGATCGGCTCATCGCCTCGATGCAGGACCTCGCGCCCGGCACCCCGGGGACCTGGTTCCAGTTCGCGGTCGTCCTGCGGGCCACAGGCGAGCTAGCCGGCGACTGTGCCCTACGGACGTCTCGGAGCCATGCGCGACAGGCGGAGATCGGCTTCACGCTAGCCGCGACGCACCAAGGTCTGGGGCTGGCAACCGAGGCGGTCGGAGCGCTGCTGGGCTACGCCTTCGGCCGGCTAGCGCTGCACCGCCTCGTGGCCCTGACCGACACCCAGAACCTACCGGCTCAACGGCTGCTCGCGCGCGTCGGATTCCGTCGCGAAGGCACGCTGCGCGAGAGCAGTTGGATCCGGGACGAGTGGTCCGATGATCACCTCTACGCGCTCCTTGCGCCCGAATTTTGGCCAGCGCTTTCGTGAACAGGGTGGTCGGAGGTGGGCAGACAATGCTTGGATGTTTTCCGAGGAGCAACCCTCGATGATTTCGCGTCCTTGCGGCCCGCGACGAGGTTCGACGGATCGAAGAAGCGTTGGCCGCCTTGGACGAGGCCGGCAAGGTCGCCAACGAACTGCGCGAGTTCCTCACCGCAATTCGCGCCACGACCGCGAAGAACCAGGGCGAAGCGCTCGGTTCCGGAAAAGCCGACCCATCCGCGCCATCGATCACTTGCGGCGCATGCCGCGCGTGAAGACCTTACCCGAGATGATCCGGTGTACCGGCTTCCCGCCAATCGCGCCGGGGCGCGCGAAGATCTGGCCGCAGCCGGGGCAGGTCAGGTCGCCGGCGGTGTAGTCCTCGATGATGCGGTCAAGGAAGCACTTGACCAGCGAACCTGTTCCGCCCTTGCGATAGCGATAGAGCAACCCCTGGCATTTCTTGCAATGAATCGAAATCGCTCGGGTCGAAGCGCTGGTCGAGGTCATGGGCCCCGGCAGTATGCACGAGCGCGGTTGCAGCCTGGGAACCCAGGTTCGGCAGGGCCGCCTGAGCAATCGTAGATCCTTGGCGCCGGCCTCTCCCTATCAGAGCCGGCGGGCGCTCGTCGGACCCTCCTAACTACCGACGGGCGCCCCCTTTCCGTGCTCCGCCAAGGACGGACCGCGTCGCTTGGGGCAACGGCCTCGTTTCGTTCAAGTCCGGCTCGAACCTCGTCGCATTCGTGATACAACGGACCCCGTGACGATCGGAAGGGCCCCGTTGGGGAACTGTTCTCCATGCGTGATCTCGCCCAGTATCGCCACGGAGGAAGACCCATGTCTCGCTCGACGCTAGCTTCCCGTCACGTCAGACTCGCGCGCCGGCTCGGCCGCGTCGCCGCCAGCGCCGTTTTGGTCTTGGCCGTAGCGGCTCCCGCTTCGGCCGAGTACAACTGCGCGCCCGGAATCCCGATCCCAGGCGGTATCACGGCATTGCCGTACGTCATCAGCGCGCCCGGCTGTTACTGGCTTGCCGGTAACCGAACGATGACCGGCGGCGGCCCGGCGATCACGATCGGCGTGAGTCACGTCTACATCGACCTGCGCGGTCGCACGCTGCGACACGCTGTACCGTTTAGCACGATCATCACCAGCACCGCCCCGATCACGGACCTGCACATCACCAATGGCAAACTCACCGGTGCGAACGCAGGCTCGGGCATCGTGCTCGTCGGCAACCCGAACGGTGATTTCAACATCTCGGATCTGGTGATCTCCGATCAAGCAGGCACGGGGATTCCTGGCGTCGGAATCCTGATCGGCGGCGGCGGCGCAACAAGCCCCGCCCACGCCGTGATCGCGCGCAACATCATCGACGTTTTCCGCGACGGTATCGCGCTGGATCTAGTCGACGGCGGCCGCATCGAGGACAACGTGCTGATCGGCCGACAGAACCCGGCGACGCCGACGAACGGCATCCGGCTGGGCGATTGCGACGGCAACGAGGTTCGCGGCAACACGATCTCGAGAATTCAGGTCGGACTCGGCGGACCCGGCACCGGAATCGCGGTGCTTGGCAACTCGAACTTCAACAACATCCATCACAACACGATCAGCAAGTGCTGGGACGGAATTCTCGTCGACAACTCGACCTGCAACGTGATCGACTGGAACGTGGTGCAAGGTAACGTCGCCAGCGCAATCCAGCTCACACCGACCACGACCGGCAACATCTACTCGTTCAACCGAGGGTCGGGCTTGTGCACGGCGGGCGGCGTCGGCCTCATCGATCTCGGCGCGAACATCAACGCCGGGAACAACTTCTAGGCCACGGTCGGACGTTCGCGTCCCGGAGAAACCACGATGCACAAACCCGGAGTTCCGGCATCGTTGCTGTTCGCGTCGATAGGGGTCCTGTTCGGCCGCCAGGCGTCCGCCCAGGATCTGACCTTCTGCGTCAACACGCCGACGATGCTTCAATCAACCGTTTACGACTGGAATCAGACGATCGACGCGACGTTCGGGACTCCACCGAGCTACGCGCTGCACTTCAACGGGGGGGCCAATGGCCTCGCCGCCGACGCGCACCTCGACGGCCTGGCTCACCTTCAGGGAGGCCGTTTTCTGTTTTCGACCGAGGCCC
>JANNRU010000324.1:0-1677 GCA_031401755.1 Acidobacteriota bacterium
GTCTGCTTGGAGCAGGTGCGCCGGCAGTGGAGACAGAGGTAACGGGGAATCCGCCGCCGATCGCTCGGACGGCGATAGTAGCCGTGGCGGTGGAAGCGCGGCCGCAGTCTCCTGTGCGCTTCGCAATCGGGCCAAGGACAGAACGGTGGCCGGAAGCGTGACGGACGTATGGACTCGACGGCCTGTTTTCGCCAGCGCACGGCCGATCCCAGGGCAAGGCCGATGCCGACGAGAATTGGCTGATTTCAGCAGAACAACGAGTCAAACTGTCCGCCGGCGGACGGTCGCCGGACATCACCGGCCCACAAGCTTGCGGCCACCGTGGCGGAACCGGTGGGCAGTCGACCTTGAAGTCCTCGCTAGAGCGCGGGTACAGCGTCCGTTACCGACGAGCCAGTGATAGGATGCTGCTGTCGCGGAGGTGCGCGAAAAATGTGCGGTTTCATCGGCGTGATTGGTTCGAACTCGGCGGTCCGCGAGGTCTACGACGGCCTAATTACGGTGCAGCATCGCGGCCAGGATGCGGCAGGGATCATCACCTATGACGGGCGGTTTCACGTCAAGAAAGGTGAAGGACTGGTCCGTGACATCTTCTCGGCCGCAAACATCGAGCGCTTGCAGGGCGGGCTCGGGGTCGGCCACGTGCGGTACCCGACCGTCGGCTCGGGGGGTGGTGAGGACGCGCAGCCGTTCCTGGTCAACTATCCTTACGGCATCGTCATGGCCCACAACGGTAACGTCGCCAACTACGACGACCTCCGCGACGAGTTGGCCACCGAAGGGCGGCGGCACCTGTTTTCGGGATGCGACGTTGAGATCGTGCTGAATGTGTTTGCGAACGCGCTGGCCGGGGTACGCTCGACGCGCTTCGACCTCGACACCTACCACGCCGCGGTCGCCGAGGTTTTCCGGCGCGTCCGCGGGGCCTACAGCGTCGTCGGTTACGTCGCCGGGGAAGGGCTGTTCGCGTTCCGGGATCCCTACGGGATCAAGCCGATCGCGATCGGAAGGCGCGAGCGGCCGGACGGCACCCCAACCTGGGCCGTCGCCTCCGAGAGCGTCGTACTGACTACCCTCGGCTTCGAGCTGATGCCCCCGGATCCTCCAGGTCAGGCCCTGTTCATTGACATGGAGGGCCGTGTCACGCGCAAACAAGTCGCCGAACCGCGATCGCACCCGTGCGTGTTCGAGTTCGTCTACTTCGCGCGTCCCGATTCGTATTTGGAGGGACGTTCGGTGTATCAGGCGCGAATCAAGATGGGGGAGCGTTTGGCACAGACGTTTCGCGCGCAGGGTCACCACGCCGACGCTGTCGTGCCCGTCCCCGATTCCGCGCGCACGGCCGCCCTGGCCTTGGCGCAACGGCTGGGGCTTCCCTACCGCGAGGGACTGGTCAAGAACCGTTACGTGGGCCGGACGTTCATCATGCCCAATGACGGTGAGCGCCGCCGTTCGGTGCGGCAGAAACTGAATACGATCGATGAGGAATTTCGCGACAAGGACATCTTGATCGTCGACGACTCGATCGTCCGCGGCACGACCAGCCGACAAATCGTGCAACTGGCGCGGGCCGCCGGGGCGCGGCGTGTGCTGTTCGCCTCGACCGCGCCCCCGATCGTCCATCCGTGCGTCTACGGCATCGACATGAGCACGCGCAGCGAATTCATCGCGCGCGAC
>JANNRU010000325.1:0-2227 GCA_031401755.1 Acidobacteriota bacterium
GAGCACCACCGCCGCCTCGCTGGGGCGACCGTCTTGCGCGAGCAGCAGCCCGAGTCGCCGCAGCATCTCGACGAGCTGCGGATGGTGCGCACCGATGCGAGTTTCTTCCATGGCCAGCGTTTCGTTGAGTTCGGCTTCCGCCTCTTCGACCCGACGCAGGGATTCGAATTCCGCCACCAGCGCCATCCGCGCCTGGACGCGCCGCCACGCCGGAAACGCCGGATCGCCCCGCACATCTTCGATCGCGGCCGTCAAGTTCCGAGCGGCAGCTTCGTGATCCCCGATCGTCGTCTGGCGACTCGCCAGTTCGACCCGGGCATCGAACCCGGGCGCGACGACGAGGCGCCGTCCGAGCAGCGCCGTGGTCTCTGGATCGTCGGGGCGCACACGCTCGATCAGTCTCGCGAGTCGGGCCAGAAGATCGGCCGACTCGCCGCGGGCCAGAGCCTCGCGCAGTAGAGTCTCTGCGCGTTCGTACTCGCCTAGCCGCTCGAGAAGCGCAGCCGGAGCGACAAAGCTCGACGAGTCCAGACGATCGGCGCGTCGCCGCTCCTCCAATGCGCGTTCGTAGAAGTTCAAAGCTTCTGTCGGATAGCCTCGCCGCTGGGTCACAGAGGCCAGTTGCTCAAGGGTCGAAGCGCGGCGCACGTCGCCCTCGGGGAAGCGCTCCGTGATTTGGAGCGCCTGCTCTAGGGCATGGGTCGCGCGGCGTAGATCCTGCTCGCCAATCGCGCGATTGGCCTCGCGCACCGACTGTTGCCAGTCGATCCCGATCTCGCCGGGATCGGGAACGGCGGCGCTTCGAGCTCCGGAAAGCGCGAACAGCAGGGAAATGAAAAGCAAGCACGGAATCGCTCGCGGTCGAATCATGGTTTGGTTTCCCTCCGCGGTCGTCCGTCGGACAGCCGCTGAGAATCGAATCTACCACGAACGTCCACCGCGGCGTGAGGTTCACATGTCGGGAATCCGCGCGGCGAACGGACGCTGCCAGCCCCAGTCGGGGTGGGCTCGGTAGTCGTCGAGTCGATCCAGGCTGAATCGCCGCGCCGCATTGGAATGTACGAACCCCGAGCCGAGTCCGTTGATGCAGCAGGGCTCCAGACGCGTACCGTACACGGCGAAATGCTGGCGCGAGTAGCCGAGGCGATGGTTGAACCCGGCGCCACGGTGGGATCCTCCCCCGATCCAACGGGGATGAACGTGCGACCCACAGAGAAAGAGTGCCGCGGGCCTGGCGTTGAGCGCGGCCGGGTTCCGGCTTTGGGTTCCCGGCGTGAAGAGGTCCCCGTAGAGTCCGTCGTGGACGATCCAGCCGACGTGGTCGGCCAGATAGTGCTCGATCGAGTAGTTCTCGCCGTGGATCGCGCACCAGATGCGTTCGCAGAAGTTGTACCGCTCGCCCGGGCCGGTCGCCGGTGTCCCTCCAGCTTCGCTCACCCGATACGGCGGAATCGACTCTGCGCGAGCAGGAAGATCGAGCGTGGGCGGAGGTGGAGCCGGTTCCGAACAGCCGCTGGCGACGGCCAGCGCGACACCGAGAATCCAAATCGAGGGAATCCAGTTGGAGCCGACCATGGTACGGCCGAATATGGTGCCGGCCCTCAGGCGGGACCAGCGGGGGGTCCGATCGCTCCATCCATCGTGTCGAGTAGGCGCCGCAAGCCCTCCTTGAAGATGCGCTGGGGGGGCAGCAGGCTGATCACGAGATGCCCCGGACGCGCAAAATCGAAGAGGTATCCGGGATAAACGGCGACGCCTTCGCCTTCGATCAGGCGGATGGCCAGCGACTGCTCGTCGAGGACGGAGGGGAAGCGCAGGACCGCCGACCAGCCGCCGTCAGGCGGATAGAGACCGATCGCCGGAAACCGACGCACCGCGGCGGTGAGCACGCCGAGGTTCGTGCGGCAGCGTTCGAGTATCGCTCGACGGACGACGGTGCCGCGTTCGAGGAGTTGGGGTAGGGCGAGTTGGACCGGCGTCGACGGCGAGAGATACTGGTCGGCAATGAACTCGAGCTTTTCGAGTGCCGCGGCGGCCATCGCACGCGGTCCGCTGACGACGATCCACCCGAGTTTGAGTTGCGGCAACCCCACCGACTTGGACAACCCTCCGAGCACGAACGTGAGCGCCCGCTCGCGTCCAGCCATGCTGGCGGGAAGACCCCGGTCACCCAAGGGGTAGTCTAGGAAGACCTCGTCCACGATCCAGCTCGCGCTCGCCGCGGCGC
>JANNRU010000326.1:0-8871 GCA_031401755.1 Acidobacteriota bacterium
GAGGGCCAAGCGCAGAGCGGGAGCGGGAGCGGGAAGGACGGCCGGGCGCCGTAGGACCCGCGCGAGCACACGCGTAAATTCTCGATTCGTCACCGAAGCGGGCGCGACCGCGTTGACCGGTCCGTCGAGATTGACATCGGCCAGCGCCCGCAGCAGAACACCGATCAGATCCTCCCGCGCGATCCAACTCATGTACTGCGCGCCGGAGCCGAGCGCTCCCCCGAGACCCAAACCGAACAACGGCAGGCTGCGGGCGAGCACGCCTCCGCCGGGCGTAAGCACGATGCCGATACGCAACTGCACGACCCGGATGCCGGCTGTCCGCGCCGCGGCAGTCGCCGCTTCCCAATCCACACATGTCCCGGCCAGAAACCCAGCGCCGGGGCGACTCGTCTCGTCGAGCTTTTCTGCTCCACGATCGCCGTAGTAGCCGACCGCCGAGGCGGTCACCAGCACCTCCGGGCGGCGGTCGAGCCCGGCCAGCGTGCGTGCAATGAGCGCTGTTCCGTCAACCCGGCTCGCGCGGATTCGGGCTTTGCGTTCTGCAGTCCAACGCCCACCGGCGATGTTTTCGCCGGCGAGGTTCACGACCGCGTCGACTCCCTCGAGCGAAGCACCGTCGATCCTCCCAGCGACCGGATCCCAGAGGATCTCGTCGGCCCGGCCCGACGGACGCCGGACGATTGAACGCACGCGATGCCCGCCGGCGGAAAGCGCGGCCACGAGCGTCGAACCGACAAGCCCGGACGCGCCGCTGACCGCGATATCGAGCTTGCGATTGAATCGACGGTGCGACTCGAGATCCGCGGCGAGGACCGCGTGGCGATGCCGGAACATCCGTTCGAGCTGAGTCTGCACGCGCGATCCCCCGGCCAGACGACCCAGCGCACCGAACGGCAGTTCCCAAACGATGCGGTCCTCGAGGATCGACTCGCCGCGATCGGCCGGCAAGAATCGATGCTCGTGGATCCAGGTGCCGAAGGGCCCACGCTGCTGGATGTCGCGGAAGCCGTCGGGATTCTCGATGCCTTCGTGGCGAGCGACCCACCGCACGCGAAACGGCCCGATCGGAACCGACAGCACCACCTGCGAACCCTCGACGAGAACCGGCGGCCGTTCGAGGATCTGCGCCCGATTCCAGCCCGGAAGCAGCCGCTCGAGCGCTCCTGGACTCATGTGCCATGCACGCAGCTGGGATCGATCCGCAGCCATGCGCGTCCGGGCAACGAACATCGATCGCGCCGTCATGGCGCTCCGACCGGCGGTCGACGGCCACCGTATCCGGTTAGCTCGACATAGCCCAGGCCAACCCGTCGTCCCATCGCGTCTCCGACTTCGACCGATCCTTCCCAGTAGGCCAGACCGCGCGGCGATTGCATGATGTTTTCCTGCGATGCGAATTCAGGCGTTACCACCAAACGCAGTTGGTGACCGGGAATATCGATCTTCCAGGTTGCAGGGTACTCAATATCGGACTCTGGACTCCGCCAAACGGAAGTCGACTCGAGCGCGAAATCGGATTGGCCGAGCCAGGTCGGTTGGCCGTCCGCGGCGACGATCGTTGCCGAGGCGTGACTAAGGCTTCCATCCTTCGCGCGCAAGACATAGATCATGATTTCCCGTCGGTCGTCCAGCCGCAGCGCCATCCAATCCCATCCGGCCTGGTCCGCGGCGAGTTGGCTCGTGCTGAATTCGTGGTCCATCCAACTCTCGCCGACGACCTCGACGCGCTCGCCGTCGATCGCCAATACGCCCAGAGTTTTCATGCGGGTGAAGCTGTAGTAAAGACTCGCCGCGTCACCGGCCGCGACCTTCGCGCTCAGGCCGTTCGGACCCTGGAAGACAAGGGGTTTGAGCGGGTGCGTCGACAACGTGAAGGCCAAGCCCTTCCCGTCGTCGGTCATCTGCACGTCGAAGCCGTCGCCGTTCCAGGACAGCCGCCACTCTCCCGCGCTTCCGGCGGGTGCCCGCGCATGGGCGATCGCGGTCCCTCCCGCATCTGCAAACGCGGCCAGCAGCGGGACGTCGCGCCACAACACCTCAGAAAACCGATGCCGTCCTCGCCCGATCTCACCGAGCGCCGCGTGCCCCATCCATATTCCGGAGGTATCCCAAGCCGAGTCGAATCCGGGCGGTCGTGGCGTCAGTCCCACACGAAACACGGTGAACTGATAGCCGAATCGCCGATCCGGACGCGACGTGTCCTGAAGGTTCCCGGTCAGATACCACCACTCGATGCGAAAGTCGCGGTGCGCGTAGTGGTCCCGCGGAAACGACCAGTTCCAGTTCGGGCCGGCTTGCGTCCAGGGCTCACTCGCCGCCCCCAATCCGCCAGCCAGCACGACCGCGGCGACGAACGGCACGGATACGGCGCGAAACGACCGGCCCAGTCGAGGCTTGGAAATCGCGCCGCTCATTCGCGGGCAAGCTCGGTCGCCGGCGTACGCGTCGCGCGCAAAGCTGGGTAAACGCTCGCCAGGATCGCGGCGAACAGAATCCAGACCGACTCGCGTACCAGGGCCGCCCAGGGCCAACTCCAGACGATCGTCCAGCCAAAATACTGACGGTTGATCGCAAAAACCAGGATCGCGGCGAGACCGACGCCTCCCAGCGCGCCGAGGGCCAACCCGGCCAGGCCGATGCCCAGGCCTTTCCCGAGCCACAGCCGCAGGATCTGGGCTCGGCCCGCGCCGAGCGCGCGGTAGAGCGCGATTTCCGAGGCCCGCTCGCGCGCCAAGACGACGAGCGTCAGCGTGATCCCGCAGGCCGCAATCACCAAGCTCATCAACTCGAGCAATCGCGTGACCACGAATGTTTGATCAAAGATGGCGAAGACTTGCTTGCGCAACGAGCGATTCGATCGGATCTCGAGCGGCACCCCGGTCAGCTTCGCGAGCAAGCTGTCGACCGTCTGCTCCGGATCGACTCCCGGGTCGAGGTAGAGCGCCAGGCTGTTGGGCTGTCCGGGACCGAAGATCTCCTCTGCGGTCCGCCAATCGATCGCCGCCGACCCGCCCTCCGCCGCATAGTCGTAATACACGCCGGCGATCTGCAGCGAGATCTCCCGGTCGCGCCCTTGCAAGACCAGTCGATCTCCCAGCCCTAGCCCGGCCTTGCGCGACAGCGGCTCGCTGATCAGTACCGCACGCTCATCAGCCACTGCCCGCATCGCTCGATCGCGGTCCCCGGCGAGCAACGCTAGCCGACCCTCGGGAAGGTCCAGGCCGAAGTCCGCAGCCCCGAGGAGGATTTTCCGTCCAGCAGTCTCGACTTGAAACTGCCGCAAGCGATCGATCGCGCGGATCCCTGGAAGTGACGCGATCGAGTCGACGATCGACGGCTCGAGCGTCGCCAACTCTCGCGCTCGACGCCAAGAAGCACTCGTCACGTAGATGTCGGCGCGGGCCGAGGCGTCGAGCCAGACCTCGACCGTACGCCGGAAGCTTTCCACCATCCAGGTGATCCCGAACAGCAAGCTGACCGACATCGCCAGCGCCGCCACCGCGAATGCAGCCGGCGCCAGACGCGTCGACAGGCCGCGCAGGCCCTCGGCGAGACCGAATCCGCCCAACCGGATCGAGCGCGAAAGACGCTCGACCCACCACGGCGCAAGGAGCGGCATCGCGACCAGCAGAACGATCCCGGCGACGAATCCGCCGTAACGCAGCCGTCCGAGGAGAATCGGCCACAGCGCCGCCGATCCGACGAGCAACCCAACGGCAATCCACGCCATCGGGCGGGCGAGTCGTTGCGCGCGAACGTCGGTGACGACCCGCCCCAATAGCGCTCGGGGGTCTCGTCGCGCTGCCTCGATTGCCGGGGCCAGCGCGCCGCCGATCGCCCCAACGAAGCCGAACCCGATGGCCGAGGCGACCGTCGACGGCGAGAGCCTCAACGACTCGACGCGCTCGAGCAAATAGAGGTTGCTCAAAGTCCGACTCACGTCTCCGACGCTCGATGCGGCGACGAGCCAGCCCAGTCCGATTCCGAAAGCGGTACCGAACGCTCCCAACACCGTCACTTCGGCAAGGATCAACCCGGTGACTTGGGCCCTCGTCGCACCCAGCGAGCGCAGCAGCCCGAACTCGGTACGGCGTCGAGCGAGCGTCGCTCGTGTGCTGGACGAGACGAGAAACGCGCCGACGAAAAGGCTGACCAGACCGAGGGCTTCGAGATTCAACTCGAACGCCTCGAGCAGGCCCTCGGCGTCGCGTCGGCGCTCGTCGGTGGTCACGGTTTGCACCGACGGACCGAGCGCACGCTCGAGGTTTGATCGGACCTCCGCCGGCGCACGAGCATGCAGCCGGACGTCGATCTGCTGCACGAATCCGCGCAGACCTAGGAGATCCTGGGCCTGCGCGATATCCAAGATCACGAGTCGCGAACTGGCAAGCGGGCTCGTGCGCTCGAAGTCGACGAGCGCGCCGACACGCAGTCGCGCCACTCGCGTTCCGCTCGAGACTTCGAACGGATCGCCGAGGCCGAGTCCCTCACGACGGGCCAGCTCTGGTGTGATTGCCGCCCAACCTCTCTCCGACAGCGCTCCCGCCAAATCGGGCGCGGGGCCGTCCCACGGGAGGTTGGACGGCCGCAGGAGATCGAGTCCCACGACTTGGAGATAGGTCTCCTCGCGCCCCATCAGAGCCACATCGACGCGAAGCACCGGCCAAGCCGCCGCGACGCCGGACACACTCAGGATATCGGGCAACAGTTCCTCGGAAACCGTAGGACCCCGCCCGACGACCGAGAAGTCGGCCTCGTTGCTGATCGCGCGGACCGTGCCTTCGAATGCCCCGAGGGCGCTTTGTTCCACGATCTGAATCGAGACGATCGACGCCACCCCGAGCGCAACGCCAGCCACCGACAACAAGAACAGACTCCTCGCCGACTTGAATTGTGCGCGCAACAATCTAAGGGGGATAGGCGCCATTTTTCACTCAGTCGGCCAATAGCCGGGTCAGCGCGCGAAGCGCCTGTTCGCGGACGGTTTCGATTGCCTTTTCGGCATCCAAACGCACCGTGTCCGCCTCCGGGATCTCAAAGCTCTCAGCCACCCGGCGCACGAGCGCCGGCGTGCGATCGGTCGCGGAGTGAGTCGACTGCTCCGCGACTCGGCCGCACGCGGCCGCCTGAGGACAATCGACCCAGACAAAAATGATCTTGGCCCCCAACGACTCAGTGACGGAGCGTAGGCACCGTCGGTCTAGCTCGCGCGAGAGAGTCATGCCATCGACGATCGTCGAGCGGCCGTTTCGCAGGTGCTCCCTGAGTTGGGTTAACAGGTCGTCCGTCGCAGCCCGCGTAGATCTGGCGGTGACCGCCGCGCCGGGAGAGATCGCCCGTCGGATCGCGTCGCGGTCAACAATTTCCAATCCGAAGCTCGCCGCCAGCGCGCTCGCTAGCGTCGATTTTCCGGCGCCAGGAAGGCCGACCAAGGCAACGACCCAGATCGTGGCCGATCCTCAACCGCCCGGATCGGCGAGCCGGTGTGCCTTGCGCCCGCCCCGCTCGATCTTCGGCGGCGGTGAATCGAGCCCGACCAATCGCTGGGCCTGGTCGACTGAGCGTTCGACCAGAGCGCGAGCGCCACGTCGAAGATCGTCGCTCGACCGCACCTCGGCCACATTTCGTTCCATGTCCTCGGCGGTCCAGCCGCGTGAGTGCGCGACGAACGGAAACTGCGGGAAATGGAAACCCATCTCCCCGAAGAAGAGCAGCATTTGTCCCGCCACCGCCTGGACGTTGTCCTGACCACCGGTGATGATGAACGAAGCGACCTTATTGCGAATCATCACACGATCCCGGATCGTGATCTGGTTCTGCACGCAATTCATTCGCTCGGCCATCTTGAAGTAGAGCGAACTGGCCGCACCCCAGCGGATCGGGGTCGCGATCAGGACGACGTCACTCCAAAAGATGATCCCTTCATAGACCTGATCCAACTGATCCGTGGGATCCATCTGAGTGATCGAACAGGGCCAGGTACAGGCCTGGGCGCTCTTCGAGTAATAACCCTCACAGGCTCGAAAGCTCAGATCCCGCAGGCAGATTCGGCGCGTCGGGCAACCGAGTCCCTCGGCGTGTTCGAGAGCGATGTCGAGCAGAAACTCGGAGGTCGAAGGTCTTGGCCGACTCGCATCCATCACGGTCGTCGACAGACCCAGCACGCGGACTGGACCCGGCTCCCGATCGAGCGAGCGCTCGAGCGGGTGGGGCGGATGCGGCGCTCGGCTGCGCCGAGTGATCGGCTCTTCGCTGACGAAGACCCGACCGTCGGTGATGCGAACCTCGTGTCGGGGAACGGCGTCCGCTTCGAATCCCGGCTCCCCTTCGCCGGTGGCTCGATGGTATTTCCAGTTGTGCCACGGACAGACGACGTAGTCGCCGTCAAGACAGCCTTCACCGAGTGGACCGCCGGCATGATTGCATGCGCCGCTGATCGCTCCGAATTCGCCGCCCTTGCAGGTCAGCGCGATGCGCTTTCGCCCAACCCGCACCTGGCGCACAGGCGTTTGTCGCAATTCGTCGACCGCGCCGACGTCTTGCCAGGTCCGATCATCCACGCCCCGCCTCCTCGCCCGCCGCCACGACCGCGGCTACTTGACCCGCTCCATGTACGCGCCATCTTCGGTCGAGACTCGAATCATCTCGCCCTCGCCGATGAACGCGGGAACCTGGACCACGAGCCCAGTTTCGAGTTTGGCCGGTTTGCGCTGCGCGCCCGCCGTGGCCCCTCGTACTTCGGGCGGGGTCTCGACGACCTTCAAATCCACGGCCGACGGCAACTCGATACCAACCGGCGACCCTTCGTGGAAGTCCACGGTGATTTTCGATTCAGCGACGAGATAGAGCATCGTATCGCCGAGAGTCTCTTCGCTCATCACGATCTGGTCGAACGTATCGGTATCCATGAAGTGGAATCCGGCACCGTCGGCATACAGGTACTGCATCTGCTTTTGGTCGAGATGGGCTCGCTCGACCTCTTCTTCGGACCGGAAGCGATAATCCTTCATGCTTCCCGTGCGCAGGCTCTTGATCTTGCACTGGACGCGCGCCCGAAGATTTCCCGGCGTCTGGTGCATCGCCTCGAAAACGCGCCATAGCTCGCCTTCGAATTTGATGATCACTCCGGGTCGCAGACGGTTCGCCTTCATCGATCCCCCACTTCGTTATTTTGGTGCCGTCATCGTGACACATCCCGGTGGTCCGGAACAGGGGACCCAGGCTCAACCCAGTCGCGTCAGTCTCGCGGGCGCTGGTGACTGGAACTCGAGTCGTTCGCCGGTCTCCGGGTGATCGAACGCAAGCCGCGTCGCATGAAGTGCCAATCGATCGCGCCGCGTCGAGCCGTATCGCAAGTCTCCGACGATCGGGTGGCCACGCGAGGCGAGATGAACCCGAATCTGGTGCTTACGGCCAGTGTCGAGCCGAACTTCCAGCAACGTCGAACGCGGGCCCCGCTGCACGACGAGAACATGGGTTACCGCGAGTCGGCCACCATCGCCCGTGCGCGCCTCGTGCACCTTGAACGATTTGCTCTCGTAGAGCCGCGAACGCATGGTCTCCCGATCCGACGGCCAGCGCCCTTCCACCAGTGCCAAATAGACCCGCCCCGCGGTCCGCTCGGAGAACTGGGCCTGGAGTCGTTGCTTCGCCGACGGAGACTTCGCGAACACCAGCAGCCCGGACGCCTCGCGATCGAGTCGATGAACGATGAAGAGCCTTTCGGGCGGGCGGCGACGAACGAGTCGTTGACGAAGCCAGGCGTAAGCCGTCCGACTCCGCTCGGTCGCGGTGGCGATCGTCAACAGGCCCGCCGGTTTCTCCAGCACGACCACTTCGTCATCCTCGTGGACGATCTCCGGCTCGGACCCGATGCCTCGCTCGCGCTTCATCGCTTCGCCGAGATCGTCATATCGCACCGGCGCCGATCGGTCGAAACGCGCAACCCGAGACCAGTCTTTCCGGCCGGCCAAGGTCGGGAGACCGGGCCGGCGTGACCTGAAGCGCCAAAAACGGTAGATTGCGCCACGCGCGGCGGGTCGGGGGCGGCGGTTCCGCCCCGCGGCTCTCAGGATCGCCGCCTCGACCGAGGAGTCTTGAGTGAACGTTCTGACTGCCCTTCGACCGCTCTTCGATAATCAGAGTTTTCAGTATCCGCACGGTTCCCGTGGTCCGGCCCCGTCGCGGGTCTTCTCGTTTGTCTTCCTGCATGCCGGCTGCCTGGCCGCACTGTGGGTCGGCTGGAGTCCGATCGCGGTCGCGCTGGCCATCAGCTTGTACCTGCTCCGCGCATTCTTCATCACCGCGTTCTACCACCGGCTATTTTCGCACCGCTCTTATAAGACCTCCCGCGTGGCGCAGTTCGTCTTCGCCGTGCTCGGGAATTCCGCAGTCCAGCGCGGACCGCTTTGGTGGTCCGCCCACCACCGATTCCATCATCGGACCTCCGACCGTGAAGGCGACCCGCACTCGCCTCACGTTCATGGGCTCTACGATTCCCACATGGGCTGGATCACCCGACGCGAGAATTTCGCGACCCGGTATGATCTTGTTCCCGATCTGGCGAAGTACCCCGAACTACGCTGGCTCGATCGCTTCGACACCGCCGTCCCCGCGATCTACGCCGCATCGATGTTCGGGATTGGCGCGCTGTTGAACTGGGCGGCCCCGTCGCTGGGAACGAACGGCCCGCAGATGCTCGTCTGGGGCTTTTTCATCTCGACGACGATCCTATTTCACGTGACTTGTCTGGTGAACTCGGCCGCGCACTTGATGGGTCGCCGCCGATTCGCAACGCCCGACCAGAGCCGGAACAGCCTGGTGATCGCCTTGCTGACTCTCGGCGAGGGCTGGCACAACAACCACCAC
>JANNRU010000327.1:0-4903 GCA_031401755.1 Acidobacteriota bacterium
CGTTACATCACCGATCGGTTTCTCCCCGACAAGGCGATCGACCTAGTCGACGAAGCGGGATCACAGTTGCGGCTTCAGATCGACTCGGTACCCGCGGAGATCGACGAGGTCCAGAGACGTGTCCTGCAGTTACAAGTCGAAAAGCAAGCGCTCTCCCACGAGAGTGACCTGGCCTCTCGCGAGCGTCTGGAGAAACTCGACCGGGAGCTGGCCGAGCTTACCGAGCGGTTGGACGCGATGAAACTACGGTGGGAGAACGAGAAACGGGTCATCGCGAGGACCCGCGGGATCAAGGAGACGATCGAACAGGCGCGGATCGACGCCGATCGCGCCGAGAAGGAATCGGCTCTCGAGCGAGCCGCCGAGTTGCGTTACGGCCGAATCCCGGAGCTTGAGCGCGAGCTCGAAGAATCGAAGAGGCAACTGGCGGCGTTACAAGTGGACGGTGCAATGCTCCGCGAGGAAGTCGGCGAGGAAGAGATTGCCGGCATCGTGTCCAAATGGAGCGGAGTCCCGGTCTCAAAGCTCCTCGAGGGCGAGGTCGAGCGTCTGTTGCACCTGGAAGAAGAGTTGCATCGCCGGGTGGTCGGTCAGGAGCCGGCAATTAAAGCGACGGCGACCGCAGTGCGCCGCGCTCGCGCGGGCCTCAAAGATCCGCGACGGCCGATCGGGTCGTTCATCTTTCTCGGGCCGACCGGCGTCGGAAAGACCGAGCTGGCTCGCTCCCTCGCCGCCTCGCTGTTCGACGACGAACGGGCGATGATCCGGCTGGACATGTCGGAGTACTCCGAGCGCCACTCGGTGGCGCGGATGATCGGCGCGCCTCCTGGATACGTGGGCTACGACGAGGGCGGTCAGCTCACCGAGGCGGTTCGGCGGCGGCCGTATGCGGTGGTCCTACTCGACGAGATTGAGAAAGCCCACGCCGACGTCTTCAACATCCTGCTGCAGGTTCTCGAGGACGGGCGATTGACCGACGGCCGCGGAAGGACAGTCGATTTCCGGAATACCATCCTGATCATGACCTCCAACGTCGGGTCGGATCTAATTCTCGAGCATGCCGGAAGCCCGGACGGCGAGATCCGCGATCGAGTTCTTCGGGAACTCCATCGGCTGTTCCGACCGGAGTTTCTCAATCGTATCGACGACATGATCGTCTTCTCGGCGCTCAATCGAGACGAGATCGAACAGATCGTCGACCTCCAGATCGACGACCTCAACCGGCGGATCGCCGATCGCCGACTGCGAATCGAGATCAGCGAGGCTGCCCGGCGTAGAATCGCTGATCTGGGCTACGATCCCGCCTTCGGGGCGCGGCCGCTCCGTCGGACGATCCAGCGCGAGATTCAGGACCCGCTGGCCCTCGGGCTCCTTGAGGGTAGGTTCTCCGCCGGGGACACGGTGCAGGTGGACACAGAAGGCGGCCAGATCGTGCTGGGGCGGACGACGGTCGGGGCCGAGTGACGGAGACCGCAGGATGGCGCTGCAAAAACGGGATCCATGGGGCGATGTGCTGCATTTGCAGGAGCAGATGAACCGTCTATTCGACGAAGCCCGATCGCGCTGGCCCCACATGGACGGTCGAACCGAGTCGCTGACGGGAGCGTACCGGCCCGCGATCGACCTTTTCGAAGTGCCTGATGGATATGTTCTCCGCGCGGATCTCCCCGGGATCGGCTCGGGTGAGTTCGACGTGGCGGTTGAAAATGGCCGACTGACTCTGCGCGGGGAACGGCGACCGGATCCGGGAATCGACCGGGGATCGTTTCTACGCGCCGAGCGGCCCTCAGGCAAATTCGCAATTGAGATCGATCTACCTCCGACCGTGGACCCCGCGCGAATCGCTGCCAGCCATCGTGCGGGCGTTCTCGAAGTCCGGCTTCCCAGGTTGGCGACTGAGATCGGGGTGGGTCGTATCCAAGTCGACCACGACTGATCTCGTTACCGGTCGCGAGCGCGGCGACGGTAGAATGCTCCGTTTAGGACGAACGAGGCCAGAGAGAGAGGATCTGCTGATGAACCCAGAGAATCCAGGCGCGGGGGCGGAACCCGGGCTCGATCCAGAAGTCGAGAATCCGACCGAATATCGGGTCGAAGACCGCCGTCACTGGACCCGAGACGAGTCCGAAATCGGACAGGAAACCCGAAATGAGCGTCCGACGGTCCTTGATGAGTACAAACTTCGCGCGGAGCGGGCGGAAGAGCGTCTCCACGAGTACATCGCCGCTTTCAAGAGCCGCGAGCAGGATCAGGACGCCTTCCGCGAGCGTCTAGCGCGGGATGTCGATCGGCGCGTGGAATTGCGATTTGCGTCGCTGGTCGGAGACATGGTCGAGCTTGTCGACGATCTGGATCTGGCCCTGCGACACGGTGAATCGGGTAATGCGCCAGCCCCGCTGATCGAGGGAATCCGGATGGCGCGTGGCAGGTTTCTGGCCGCGTTGGAGAAGCACGGGGTTGTCCACGTCGATCCACTCGGGGAGGAGTTCGATCCCGTCCAGTACGAAGCAATCCGAGTCGATTCGGTTCGTGAGCCCGAGCGGAATAACCGGGTGACCGAGGTCCATCGCCTGGGCTATCGACTTGGGGAGCGTGTCATTCGGCCCGCCCGTGTCGCCGTGGGGCGCTGGACGGATTCCTGAGTCAGTGAGCTCCGACTCCCCGACGAGCGCAGCCATCGGTCGCGCGAACGCTCCCCTCTCGCCGCCGTCGCGGGGGCGCCTGTACCTGACGTTCACACGACCGTTCACCCTGCTCCCGCCGCTGATCGGTGTCATTTCCGGAGCCGTCACCGCCTGGGGGTCGACGTCAAACCCGCACGTACTCGCCGGAGAGCCGCGGCGGCTGGAATGGAGCATCGCCATGACGGTGCTTCTCGGCTCGGCTTGCGCCGCATTGCTCAACGCGGCCTCGAACGTCATCAACCAGATCTATGATATCGAGAACGATCGACTGAACAAGCCGGATCGCCCGTTGGTCAGCGGCGCGATCTCGACCCGCGCCGCAGCCGGGTTTGGCGCAATCTTGTACGCATGTGCGGTGCTGCCCACGTGGTTCGTCGTCACCTGGCCGACCACGGGCGTGTGGGCCCGCGCTGTCGCGCCGCTGACTCGGCACGAGTGCTTCCTGATCTTCATCGCGGGATTGCTCTGCACCTTGGCCTACAGCGCGCCTGCGTTCGGCCGGACCAAAGCCGACACGTTTCTTGCGAACCTGACCATTGCACTGCCCCGGGGATTGCTGTTGAAGGTGGCCGGCTGGTCGATGGTCGCATCGATATTCCATATCGAGCCCTGGCTCATCGGCTTCGTTTTTTTCCTGTTCCTCCTCGGAGCCTCGACGACGAAGGATTTCTCGGACATGCGCGGCGACGCGGCTGCCGGCTGTCGTACTCTCCCGATTCGATTCGGCGTTCAGCGCGCGGCGCGAATGATCGCCCCGTTCTTCGTGGTTCCGTGGTTGCTGCTTCCCCTGGGGGCTTGGTTGCCGCTACCGGGGAGCCCCGGCGAACACTTACTGAGCGGGAATCCGTGGGCCTTGAGCGCGCTGGGAATCGGCCTGGCCGCCTGGGGTGGCTACACGGTTCGGTTGGTACTACGCGATCCTCAATCCCTGGCGGAGCGAGAGAATCATCCGTCTTGGACTCACATGTACCTGATGATGATGACGGCGCAACTCGGTTTTGCCGTTGCTTATTTGGTCTGATCGACTAGGGCGATCAGAGCACGAACCCGTAGGCCAGCGCGATCGCGGCGCCGGCCCCGATCAGGGTGTTCGTGAAATTGACGACGTCGTTCGACAGCCCCAGCCGAGACTCGACGGTCGCGCCGATCACGGACTCGAAGGTTGCACCCAGAAACGCGGCGACGACGATGACAATCGCCCCTGAAAACCCGGTCAAGCCGAGGGCCCAGCCGAGCGCCGCCATGTGAATCGCGGCCAGTAGCCCCGCTCCCGTTCCTGCCGCGGAAAGCGCCCCCGGGGTCCCGGCCGGAACGCGCTCGAGGGTCGTCACCAGGTAGGCCCGACGCCCGAAGGCTTGGCCGATTTCGGAGGCCACCGTGTCGAACGATGCCGTCGCCAGCGCGCCCAACACTCCAATTTGGAAGAGCGGGCCGTGGGATGTGGCCAGGGCGAGGACGGCGCAGCTAACGCCGATTGTGACGTTCGCCAGCGCATGACGCGCGCCTCGGCGGCCCTTCGCTTCCTGAGCCAGGTCGAGAGCCGCCTTTCGTGCCCAACCCACTCGCGTCGTCACGGATCCGAGAGCAAAGAAAAACAGCAACGGGAGAAAGCCGCGCCAACCGCCACAGGCGAAGAGCGCGGTTCCGAGGACCCAACCCACCCACGCGCCCGAGCGGTCGACCGATCGTAGTCGCCAAGCGGACCAGGCGAGCGCCGCGTTCACCACCCCACCGACGAGCAGGTTCGCCCGGATCTCGGGCCAGGCTTCGGCGAGTCGCGCCGGTTCGACGAGGCTGAGCGCGAACAAAGCTCCGCCGCCAACGGCAGGCACGAGGAGATTGTCATCGATGCCGGACCTCAGTGACTCGGCCAGAGCGGCGATGCTGGCCGCGATTACACAGCCCGCGACCAACAACGTCGACGGAGCAAGAAGCGCCCCCCCGGCACAGTCGTCCAAGAAGCTGGCTCCCACGTTTGCCGGCGACACCGATCCCACCGGGTTCCGTTCGAGCACCGAAATCTGAGTCCAGCGCAGCAAGAATGCGGCCGCGGCGGCGCCCCAAAGAACGAAGGCGAGAAGCCCGTTCCAGGTTTTCCCTGAGTTCCACGGCAGTTTCGGCCCCCCGAGTGCTCGGCCGGCCAAGGTGGCCATCCCGTCTCCGAACGCCAACAGGCCCCACGCCGCTGCCGCCAGCTCGAGTCGCTGATGAAACACGAC
>JANNRU010000328.1:0-2321 GCA_031401755.1 Acidobacteriota bacterium
CACGTTCGTGGTCAATCCCGAACAAGAAGCCCTGATCGAACGCGCGGTGGAGCAGGCCTCCGACGGCACCGCAGGTCGGGACCGCAAGGCGCGCGGGCTCGTGGCTTTGGCGCGGCGCTATCTCGATGCGCAGGAAGGAGCGGAGGATGCCGCGAGCCGCGCACCGAACCCGTGAGGAGGCCCGGCGGCTCTACCTGACCGGGGCAATGAGCTCCAACGCCGAGATCGCCGCGCACCTCAAGGTCAAGCCGCACACGGTCGGGCAGTGGCGCCGGCAAGAGGACTGGGACGGGCTGCGGTCGAAGATCGATCGCCGCGCGGCGGAACTGCTCGTCGAGAAGATCGCCACCGACCGGTCGAACCTCAACGAGCAGCACTTCAAGCTGTGGGGCCTCGTGGTCTCACAGCTACTTGAAGGGATGAAGGCCGGCCCGGTGGACAAGGCCGTGCGCACGCTGGACAAGATCGCCGGGATCCTGGAACGGGCCCAGAAGGGACAGCGGCTGGCGCGGGGCCTGTCCCTCGACGGCCAGACCGAAGAGCAGATCCGAGCCGAAGCGCAGGCCGAGATCCGCCACCTGATCGATACATTCATCGGGAGCGTCAAGGAGCATGTGGACGATGAGGAAACACGGGAGCGAATCCGTCGGGCGATTCTCCAGGCAGTACCTGAGGAGGAGGGGTACGGAGCTGGCGACGGCGAAGACGCGGGCGCTGACTGACCCGCTGGCCGCGTGGACCGAAAAGCGCATTCGTCTGGACGGCCGGCCCTACAGCTTCGAGGGCCACGAGTACCTGCGGGCAATCTACGACGACACGTCGCCGCACATCGTGCTGTCCAAGGCGGCGCAGATCGGTGGGACCACCTGGGCCGTGGTGCGCAGCTTCCACGCCTGCACGCAGGGACTGAACGTCGGCTACTACTTCCCGACGAAGACCGACGTGCTGGAGTTCTCGAAGTCGCGGGTGACGCCGCTGCTGGCGGAGAACCCGTTCCTGCGGCGGCTCGTTCGGGAGACCGACACGGCGGGATTGAAGCGCATTGGGGAGGCGTACCTCTACCTGCGGGGCATGCAGTCGACGGTGGGGATGAAGTCGATCCCGGTGGACATGCTGGTCTTCGACGAACTCGACGAGGCCACCCCCGAAGCTAAGACCATGGCGCTCGAACGACTCGGCCACTCGGACTACAAGCGCGTCTTGGAGCTTTCGAACCCGTCGCTTCCGGACTACGGCGTCGACGAGCTGTACCAGCGTTCCGATCAGCGCCACTGGACCCTGCGCTGTGCCGGGTGCGGGACGTGGACGGCGCTCGAAGCGGAGTTTCCGAAGAAGCTCGGGCAGGAAGTCCGGGTCATCCGCCCACGACCCGACGGGAGTTTCTATCGGGCCTGCCCACGCTGCGAGCACGAGCTGGATCTGGCGACGGGGGAGTGGGTCGCGGCATTCCCGGGCCGTCCGATTCATGGCTACCGCATCTCGCAGCTCTTCTCGTGCAAGATCGATCCTGGGGAGATCCTTCGGGAGTACCGGACGACGCGTTACCCCGAGCGCTTCTACAACTTGAAGATCGGCATCCCGTGGGCCGATCTGGACCGCCGGCTGGACGAGGCCACGGTGCTCGCGGCTTGCACCGACACGCCGATACTCGAGCGGGCGAGCTACGGCTGCACGATGGGCGTCGATACGGGGAAGGAGCTGCACGTCGTGATCTTGAAGTGGGACGACCGGAAGGACCGCGACTGGCAGGAGGTCGTCTACCTGGGCGTGTGCCAGGAGTTCGGCGAGCTTGATGGACTGATGGAGCGGTTTGCGATCCACACCTGCGTCATCGATGGGCTCCCGGAGACGCACTCGACGCGATCGTTTGCGAAGCGGCACTGCGGGCGGGTATTCCTGAGCTTCTTCAACGAGGCCCAGCGTGGCGGCCCGCAGTGGAACCACGCGACCCAGATCGTGGCGATGAACCGCACCGAAGCGCTCGATGCGCCGCGTGCGGCGATCCGCGAGGGTCGGGTGAGCCTTCCGCGCCGCACGCCGCTCGTGGAGGAGCTCGCGCGGCACCTCGCGGCGGACGCGAAGGTGCTCGACGAGGACGCCAAGTAGCCAATGAGAGCCGTCAACCAGGCACGCACGGGGAAACGCCGGGCGCATTGAGGAAACAGAAACCCGGTTAACTTGCCCTGATGCAAAGGAACGGGCTGAATAAGACTCACTCGCGATGGAAGATGTGGATCTGCTGGATGTTGCCGAAGATTATCTTCATGCGCCCATTCATATCGTCGGGAAGGGGATTTTCGTGCATGCAAGACATGTATCCT
>JANNRU010000329.1:0-5840 GCA_031401755.1 Acidobacteriota bacterium
GTCAACTCAAACCCCGAGACGTTTGCCCCAAATCCCCCCAATCCCCCGGGAAGAACTCCGTAGGCGGCACTCCCGGCAGGGATAGCGTAGTCTCCCGTCAGTTCGGAGTTGGCTCGCCAGCCGCGTGCGTAGAAAGCAACGACAATGACTGACCGACTCGAGCCAGGCGGCGTCAAGACTGAAGACGGATAGGCGCAGACCGTACCGCGCCCCCTTCGCAAACCCAATCAGGAGCGTCAACGTGGTCCCTCTCGAAGGAGACCGTGACGGCCGGCGAACAGCCGGACTCACGGTATTGATTCCGGCCTACAACGAGGCGGCGAGCATCGCCGATACGATCCGGAGCCTGCAGGAGCAGTCGCTGGCCGTCGACCGGATCCTGGTCATCGACGACTGTTCGAGCGATGAGACCGGGGCGATCGCCGCCGCCCACGGTGCGACCGTGCTGAGGCCGCCCGCGAACACCGGCTCCAAGGCCGGCGCCCAGAACTTCGCCCTGCCGTTCGTCGAGACTCCGTTCACGATGGCGCTCGACGCGGACACCGTACTCGCGCCCGATGCGATCGAGAAGATCATGCCGGCGTTCGCCGAATCCAGTGTCGCGGCGGCGTGCGGCTTCGTTCTGCCACGTTACGTGCAGAGCGTCTGGGAGCGCGGGCGATATGTCGAGTACATGTTCGCCTTCAGCTTCTTCAAGACGGTACAGAACTACTACGAGCGACCGCTGATCTCCTCCGGCTGCTTCAGCGCCTACCGCACCGACCGGCTGCTGGAGCAGGGAGGCTGGAACACGCGGACGATGGCCGTGGACATGGACCTCACGTGGAGCTTCTACCGGGCCGGCCACGCGGTGCTCTTCGTGCCCGAGGCGGTCTGCTACCCGATCGAGCCGCACGATTTCCATTTCATGGGAAAACAGTTGCGCCGCTGGTCTCACGGCTTTGTGCAGAACGTGAGGCAGCACTGGCGCGGGATCCTTGACCAGCCGTTCCTGCGCTCCACCGTGGCGGTTGCGGCATGGGACGCCTCGATTGCGTCGGTGGCTTACCTGATCGCGCTGCCGTTGGCGTCCATCTTCATCCACCCGGCATTCCTGCTGGGCTACGTGATCGATCTGCCGGCGGTACTGCCGCCGGTGCTCTGGAAAGCTTATCAGCGCGGCGAACTGCCGCGGGCATTGGCCAGCGTTCCGGCGTTCTTGGTCCTGCGCCTGGTGAACGCGATGTTCATGCTCCGCGCGCTGTGGCAGGAACTCGTCATGCGCCAGCCGCTGACCGTCTACGAAAAGGGGCACTGAGATGACTGCAGGATTACCCGGAACCGGAATCGGGGGGTTGTACTATCTACTGCTCGTGCTGCTGATGCCGATACACGAGACCTGGCGAACGCTCCGCGGTACGAGCAATGCCGCGCGCTGGCGCGAGGTGCGGAGGCACCTGTTGCTGGCGGGCTCGATCGTCGGGCTCCTGGTCGGCTGCGGCTGGTCGATCGGTATCGGACTCGATTGGTCGGTGCGCCTCAGCCTGTTGGAACCGGTGGTGCTGCGCTCGTTGCTGGACGCCAGCGGCACGTGGTCGCGCACGGCGGCATTCGTCTCGCTGGGAGTGCTCGGGGGCGTGCTGTCGGGTGCCGCCGGGCTGCGCGGGCTCCAGCGCTTCGCGCAGAGTCGCGCGCGGAAGGATAGCGACCCCCGAGGCGGCACGATCGCACCTACCGACGGGTTCGTTCCCCGCCCCAACTCCGCACCGGCGCGGATCGCCGGAACAATCCGCGTTTTCGATTTCACTCGGAGTACGCCTGCGCGGCCAGCGCCCGATAGCCTTGACGTTCTGTCAACTCAAATCTGCAGGAGCGATGGCGCTGTGGTGCCCACAGCTCGGGTTGAACTTCCTGTGGTCTCCGATCTTCTTCCTGCTGCGTGCACCCGGGGCCGCGGTCGCGAAGATCGTATTGCTGTGGTGCGCCCGCGTGCTGCTCTTCAACGACGCGGCAATCCGAGCTGGCGTGGCCGATAGATGGTCATCGGCGAGGCCGGACGAGCACATAGCCGTGCGGGACAGCGGCGGACTCGAGCAGACGCAGCTCGACCGGGGTCGGCTTCATTCGGAAGGTGAAGACGTCGTCTTGAACCGCCCCGGGCTTACCGGAGGGCCCATTAGAGAATGGGTTCCATGGGTATTCAGCGCCTGGACAAGCGCCAGCACCGACGGTAGGGCGTCCCTCACGACATTTCATCGAAGACCGGGAGCGCGAGATCAACCACTACGTGGCCTCCGGTGAGAATCGCCCAACGCCACGGCGATCGCGAGCCCCGGCGTCCGGGGAGCCTACGGAAGCACCGAGTCCCGCCCCGGTTCGGCATCCACGGTTGACTGCCAACTCCCGGCCGGACAAGCTGGACGGAGCAGATAGAAGTAACCGCCACCCGCAGGCGGGACCGTCTCATCGGTGAGCTGGGACTCGTGGAGCAGCGTGCCGCTCCACTCGGTGACATACGCGCCCACCGCTGCGAGCGGACCGCGGGCAAACATGACGTCCAGCGGTTGCGACCATCCGAACATTCCTGGGTTCACTGCCGTCACGCTTCCGGGAAATACCGCCGGTCCTTGCGCCGGGTTTGCAATCTCCGCACAGGTGTCGCACGCGTCGCCGGCCGCGTCGCCGTCGAGGTCTTGCTGACCCGGATTCGAAACGTTCGGGCAGTTGTCGATCGCGTCGACTTTGCCATCCGCGTCTTGATCCGCGGCGTCGGCGGGGTCGATCTCCCAGGCCCCGGTCGTGGTCACGGAGTCTCTGAAATACAGTTCGTCTTTCCCGTCCCGGTCGAGGTCGCCTGCAAATATTTGACGATTGTCCCAATGCGCGACCGCACCGGACCACAGGACTTGCCAGGTGTCTTCGGCGACAGATTCGTAGATCGAAACCATCGGTCCCGCGGCAACCACGAGTTCCCGTCGCCCGTCCCCGTCGATGTCGGCGACCGTCCCGGAGGTCGTGTATTCGAGATCGGTCGGGGCCTCGAGAACCGCGACGACCTCGGACGAGTTGTCCGAAGGGAACTCGACGATCAGGAGGTTCCAGATCGAGCTTTGACCCTGCCCTGAATACGCGGCAAAGCCTCCGACGACGACCTCCCTGAGGCCGTCAGCGTCGAGATCTCCCGCATCCAGCAGGACCTCGGGGTTGACGAATCGACCGTTGTGAAACAAGGAGAGGGTCCACGAGACGCCGTATGTGTCCGTGCCGACTGATTCGACGCCCCACACGTTGCTGTTTGCGCACAACAACTCCTGGCGGCCGTCATGGTCCACGTCGTCGCCGATATCCGAGTTTCCGCACGGGGAAGTGCCAAACGTGGTCAAGTGATCAAACGCGTTGTCCCCGGTGTTCTCGTGGAAGTCGATACGAGTCGTTTGCTGTTGAGTCAAGCCAGAAACGACGATCTCCTGCCGCCCGTCGCCGTCGAGGTCGCAAAAACGACTGCCGCGTAGGTTGATCCAATCCAGGTTCTCCCAAATCAATTCCGTGGGGAACGATGAAGCCGATTGACTCTCGTAAACACGATGGTACGGAGCACTGAAGGTCGTGCCATGAATCACGAGTTCGCTTCGGCCATCGTTATCAGCGTCTCCCGAGTCCCGCGCAAATGCCCCATCACAACCGTTACAACCCCAACCAGGAAGTAGGAGCGTGTGGCTCAGGACGAACGAATCGTCGCCATTCGCTTCGTAGAACTCCATCGTCGTTCCCGCGAACTGTCGCGTTAGCACGAGCTCCGGGAAACCGTCGCGATCCAGATCCTTGCCGACCTCCGTCACGTACAGGGAAATTGGTGCTGGAAAAGTCGCGATGCGGTCAAGCGTGATCGCGACGGCATTTCCCACCGCGAAGTACGTCGCGATGAACGCGGCGAAGAGATGCCAAACACCGCGCGATCCTTCGCGCGAGTCGGGCCCACTCAGCCTCGCGGCTGGTTCGGCTAAGTGACTCACGTGCTCGACGTTCTCACTTGGTCTCGCCCCAATCTGGCGAATCGTCGCTGACACCGCAGCCAAGTGAGTTGGCAGAAGGGTTACACGTCACCTTCGTGGGGTACGCGCCCTGAGTCTCGCCGAATTGCGCGCCGAACTTCCATGTATCCCTTAAGCCTGCGGCGATACCAGCAGGTGGCGTAGCGCAAGGTCCCTCCGGCGACGTTCGCGTGCTGACGAAAGCGATGTTGCCCCAAGAACCCTCGGAAGGTCGCGAACCCGGCGACCACGTCGGAGATCCGTCTTCGCAGTTGAACTGAGTCGTCAGGCGACGGAGCCCCGGACAAGACCCCGGATCGCTGGAGCAGCAGGGTCCCGGTTCCGGGCAAATCTCCAAGCGGAAAATCTCTCCCGCGTCCGCTTCCGCGTAGCCAATCCAGCGCCGAAAGGCGATCTGGGTCGAATCCGCCGAACAGGCCGGCTCGGTGTCGCCGTGACCGTCTTCAGTGACTTTCCAAGCATTAGCGCCGTTCGAATCCATCAAGTAGATCTCACGGTTCGGAATCACGCCCGGACTGGGTGGGTTCACCTGTAAATCGCGGCTGAACACGATCCTCGTCCCACACCATGCGGGATCGACGTCCACGAAGTCGTTGTAGGTCAGCCGCGTCGGTACCTGGAAGGGTAGGTCGGTACGAAGCGTGTAAATCTCGCCCCGATCGTGATCCATATTGCTCCTGAAGACCACCGTCGCGCCGTTCACGGCCAACAATCCACAGTCCGGTTTCGTCTCTTGACTCCCACTTGTCCCTGGGGTCAGGTTGACTGGGCTCGTGCCGTCCGTGTTCATGATCCAAATATTCGTGTCACCCGCCTCCTCACGGGAGAAGACGATCTTGTCTCCCCCGCAGAACCGCGGCTCCCGATCGTGAATCGGAGGGCTCGCACTGTTGTTGGTGAGCTTCTGAGGGTTGGCACCGCTGTCGTCGACGATCCAAATCTCGTAGTCGGTCGCCTTGCCTTCGTCGTCGATGTCGGGAATCGAAACGAGTATGCGAGACGTCGCCGAGGACCAAGCGACGGTTCCGGAACCCAAGATCAGCACGAATGTCATCGCTACAAGAAAGTACATCGGCTTCATCGCAGTGCCCTCCTGAATTTTCCGCCAGTGGCCAGTCTGCCCCCCCCCCTCCAATAAAAGTCAAGATAAATTTTCCCAGCGTACTCGCCGAGGGCGTCGGAAGCGCATGCGGGCCGGCTGAATGGTCATGGCTTTTGGGGTCCGGTCCCTCGGTGGCCGCAAGCGGCGGATAGTCCAAATAAGCCGCCGTTCCGTTCTCTACTCTGGTACGAGCCCGGGTCCAGCGTCCGATAGTACTGGCGTTATGTCAACTCAAACCCCGAGACGTTTGCCCCAAATCCCCCCAATCCCCCGGGAAGAACTCCGTAGGGGGACGCGTGTGCGCGGACGCGGAATTCTTGCTTCGTCGAACACGATCTTGCTTGAGCGGCGGCTCGATTTCGTTCTCGAAGCGACTCGATTCGGTGCGTTCATCGCGTCAAAAGCCCCGATTGAAGTCGGTGGCCTAGCAACGGGCTTCAGGAATTCTCCGAACGCCCGCGGCGACCGACGCCGGGACCCGCCGTTCATGGAGCCGGGCTCGAGGGGCACGCGTCGTAAAGAACTCGCGGGCGGCATGCGCCGACCGCATGCGGGCGCTCACGCCCCGAGCTGTCCTTGCCATACGAGCCTTCGAGCACGGTGGCCTGCGGCACGCTGAGAAAGTACGAGCTTCCGGCAGGGAGCGGCAATTCCGCAAGCGTCTCGCCGTTCGTGCTGCAAGCGAGCGGCACGTGGGTGTCGAACGC
>JANNRU010000330.1:0-4065 GCA_031401755.1 Acidobacteriota bacterium
CTGCGCTACGCCCCGACGACCCCGATTCCCTGGCGAACAGAGACGGCAGCATCTTAACGGTCGATCAGCGTGAGCGTCAAGGTTCCACGGGATCGGATTCGAGCAGCAGGGCGATCAATCGTTCCAGCCGCTCCGCCCCACGTAGATTGCGTTGGCGGAGCGCTTCGACCTCCGCACCCTCGCCGGGTTGCGATCCCTCGAGCTTGCGCAGTCGCTTCTCGGTCTCGCGGAGTTGAAAGCGGAGGTGCTCGATCTCATCGATCGCGTCGTCGTAGCGCTCGCGCGGCACCAGATCCTCGGAGGCAGCGGCCAACGACTCGACCGGAGCACCCGCGCGGTCCCGCCGGCCGGCTACCGACCTCGCCGCCTCGCGACGCGACGCGCGAATTGTCCCCGCCGAATTCGCCGACGCTTCGGTCGAATCGGAAGGATCGCGAGAATCCTCTTCCTCGAGTTTTTTCCTCGCTCCGGCGATCGTGTATTCCTCGTCGTGCAGGAGGCGTTTGATGCGCAAGACGAGATCGATGTCCTGCCGGCGGTAGACCTTCGTGCCACCGCGGCCCGCGGTGCCCCCGAGTTGCGGGAACTCCCCCTCCCAGAACCGCAAGACATACGGCTGGGTGTCGGTGGCCTCACAAACTTCGTGAAGCTTGTAAACCTCTTTGATAGGAATTTCGGGCACGGCGGTTCCATGTGGTTCCGGAATCCGACGGGTCGTTTTGACCGGCCAGCCGAAGGGCGGCCATTCTAGACGCGGAAGCCACGCCCGGGCAAGCGCCGGACTATTTCCCGTTCGGATCGTCGCTCAGCCCCCGCCGCCCGTAATCGTCCTCCAAGCGGACGACGTCGTCCAACTCCGGGGTCGAAACCTCGAACAGCAAACAGTCGGTCACGGCGCGGAATCGATGCACCGTTCCCGGTGTCAGGCGCCGCGAGGTCCCTGGTTCCAGACGCTCCACGGTCTGGGACTCTGCCACTCCGAGCACCAGTTCCAATACCCCTGCATGAACCAGGAAGGACTCATCCTTACGTTCGTGGTACTGCAGGCTCAGTTGGTGTCCGGCCTTGATGAATAGAACCTTGCCCGCGTAGCGCTCGGTGTGCGCAAAACGCAACTCGTGTCCCCACGGCTTGTCCACTCGTTGGCTCATGATTGATCTCCTCCGTTGGTCCTCTCTATTTTCTCATGCAGGCCAAGGACGGAACTCGACTGCGCAGATGCGGGCACACGTTTGCCGCGGAGTGCCTCCTCAGCTCGCATCTTCGCCGCTGGAATCTCCAAACTGCGAATCGTACGTCGCACGACGGCGACCATCCGCGGTTGGACGGAAAGCTCCCGAACTCCCAAACCAAGCAACAACTCTATCGAGGCGGGTTGCGCGGCCACCTCACCGCAGACCGCCACGGATCTCCCCGCCTCGTGGCACGCGGTGACGACCCTGTGAATCAGCCTGAGGACTCCAGGATGGCTCCAGTCATGCTGGTCGGATAAGGACTCGTGTCCGCGATCGACGGCAAGGGCATACTGCACCAGGTCGTTCGTCCCGATGCAGAAGAAATCGGCCACCTCCATGAACTGGTCGACCGCCAACGCAGCCGCGGGCACCTCGATCATGACTCCTAATGCAACGTCATGCCGAGCGGCGAGTCCCTGCGCGCGCAGGTCGGTGACTTCATCGGCGATTTGGTGCCGAATCTGTTGCACCTCCTCGGGGTCGGTCACCAGCGGCAACATCAAGGCCAGATTTTCGTGAGCGGCAGCTGCGCGCAGCAGGCCGCGCAGTTGCGGACGAAACAGGTCCAAGCGCCGCAGGCACAACCGTACTCCACGCAGGCCCAGCACCGGGTTGGCGTCGTCCCGGGCCAGCACCTCGCGAAAGTACTTCTCGCCCCCGAAATCGAGCGTGCGGATGATCGCTGGGTTCGGCGCGACACGCGATGCGATTTCGCAAGCGATCTCGAAGTGCTCCTCCTCCGTTGGTAGTGCGGGTGCTCGTGACAAAAACAGGAATTCCGAACGGTACAGCCCGACTCCCTTCGCACCGTATCGCTGCGCACCATCGAGCTCGTTCGGAAACTCGATGTTCGCCCGCAGTGTGACCTCGACACCATCCAAAGTGACTGAGGCTAACTCCCGCTCGGAAGTCATCAAGTGTTCGCGCTCGGCGTGCGCGGAACGCCGCGACTCGGCCAAGACGAAATCTTCTGTCTCGGGCTCGGCGACGACGGTTCCAGAATCTCCGTCGATCACGACCCACGCGCCGGGCTTCACGAATCGACTCGCATCACGCAGTCCTACGACCGCCGGGAGTCCGAGAGCTTGGGCGAGAATCGCTATGTGCGAGGTGCGACCACCGACGTCGGTTGCCAGTCCGGAAACCTCCGGACGGGCAAGCAATAGCGCGTCCGACGGTCCGACGGAATGAGCGAGCACGACTACCGGCCCCCCGTCGGGAGATCGAGAACCCACAGTCCGCGTCTTGCGCAGGATTCGCTGCAAACGCCGATGGACATCGGCCAATTCGGCGGCGCGATCCCGGATGTAGTCGTTGTCGACCCCGGCGAGTCGACGCGAGAACGCGGTGACGAACTCCTGTAAGGCCCAACTGGCCGAGACGCGGCCGATCCGGATCCGACCTTCCGTTTCCAATACCAGGTTAGGGTCGTCGAGAATTAGCCGTTGGGGATCGAGAATCCCCGCATAAACAGTGCCCAAACGGTCGAGGATCTGGCCGCGGATCTCTTCGATCTCGCAACGAGCAAACTGGCGTGCATCCGCAAAACGGCGAATCTCTTCCTCGACACGCTCGGGCGGTATGGGCTCCGGGACGACCGGCAGGCGCTCGCCATCGAGCACCAGCGCCCGGCCGACCGCTACGCCTGAGGATACGCCGATTCCGCGAAACGACTGGGACAAGGGCTCAGCTCTCTTCGCCGAATCGCGACATGACCAATTCGGCCAACGCCTCGGCGGCTGCCAGTTCATCCGGGCCCTCAACCGTCATGCGTAACTGGCTTCCGCGACCCGCCGCGAGCGCCAACAACCCTAGGATCGACTTGCCGTCGACCCGGGAGTCGTCCTTCCCAACCGTGATCCGTGATTCAAACTGGCAGGCCAGCCGGACGAACCGCGCCGCGGCACGGGCGTGCATTCCTAGCCGGTTCACGACCTGCAACTCGACTTGGGTCACGAAGCTCCGCCTGGCGGTCGCGGCTTGGCCGGCCCTAGTAGGGTCGAGCCGACGTGAATCGACTCTCGGCCTTGGGCCGCGATTCGTTCCGCGGCGTCCAACAGGCCCGTGCCGACTGGCAACGTCGCGAACTTGATCAGCATCGGCAGGTTCACGCCAGTGACGATCTCGACTCGCTCGGGCTCGATCATCGAGGCGGCGAGATTGGTCGGGGTTCCCCCGAACATGTCGGTCAAGAGCAATACCCCAGCGCCGCGGTCCACGCGCTCGATCGCCTCTCGGATACGCCGGTCCGAGTCTTCAACCGGATCGTTCCAATCGATCGATACCGCCTCGAGGGATTCGATCTCGCCGACGATCGCCCTGGCCGAGTCGGCCAAGTCCAGCGCCAATCGGCCGTGAGTCACCACCAACAGACCGAGTCGTGAATCCTTCATCGTTCGATGTCGCGATGGCTCACCGTGACCGACAAACCGCGGTCGCCGAAATGACGCGAAAGTCGCTCGACCAGCGCAACCGAACGGTGACGTCCCCCGGTGCACCCGAGGGCCACGGTCAGATAACTTTTTCCCTCCGTCGCGTAGTGCGGAACAAGAAAGTCGAGGAGACGCTGCAAACGTTCGAGGAACTGGCTGGGAAGTTCGCTTCGCGCTAGGAACTCATCGATCCTGGCATCCCGGCCGTCCAGCGGTCGCAGTTCGTCGACGAAGTGGGGATTGGGCAAAAACCGCACGTCGAATACCAGGTCGGCCTCGGCCGGTAACCCGTACTTGAAGCCGAAGGAAACGAAGTTGAGGTTGGGAATATCGGTCTTGTTGGCGACGGCGTAGGCATTGCGCAGGAACGATCGAAGTTCATGTGACGTCCAACGGGA
>JANNRU010000331.1:0-8116 GCA_031401755.1 Acidobacteriota bacterium
GTTATCAACGCGCCTCTGGTGTGATCGAAAACGCGGTCAATTGGAGCGGGACGACACCGATTGGCGACGTGGTCGCGCTCGATGTTCGTGCCGACGGCTCGGTCGCCTTCGCCCTCGCCGAGACCCGTGGCGTTCACGATGCGACCGGATACCACGTTTTGTTGCCAGGAAACGTCTACTTCTACGATCCCGCGCGGCAATCGATCGCGCTCGGGATCGATCTTCGAGCCCGAGGACTCGGCGAAGTGGACGCCATCGATTTACTTGACGGAGGTCGGGCGATCGCATTCTCCGTCGCTGTCGACCGAGCGATCCAATCCCCCGGCGGCGTCATCCTGCTCCGCCAGCAAAGTGCCTACCGTCTCGATCTAGAAACTGGCGCGGTGACGATCGAGCTCGATGGTCTCGTGATGGGCTTGGGGAGCCTCGACGCTCTCGATCTGGGACCCGCAGCGATCTAGGCGGTCATCCGGCGGACGACGACCTCGCGATCGACGGGTCCAGGCTCGACGGTCTGCTCGACTCCGTCGGGCCAGATCACGCGGATCGAGTCGATCCGTTCGGACCGGCCGAGGCCGA
Organism: Acidobacteriota bacterium; assembly: GCA_031401755.1. Lineage (GTDB taxonomy): Bacteria > Acidobacteriota > Polarisedimenticolia > Polarisedimenticolales > Polarisedimenticolaceae > JANNRU01. Next base: position 580 of record JANNRU010000331.1, read on the forward strand.
AAGTGAGTGAAAGCTCGACCTGAGACAGATAGCTGCAGGTCGGCATGACCTGCTTGCGTTGGCGGATTCCGGCCGCGGTCAGCTCGACCCACGCACCGATGGCGTCCCGATTTGCACCCGTCCCAACGAGTCGAACTCGAAGCCAGTGGTGACCGAGCGCCTGGTCGTTGCGCAGGAGAAGCGGTCGGTCGTTGTTCGCGGTCAAGACCACGTCGAGGTCGCCGTCGCCGTCAAAGTCCGAGTACGCGGCCCCACGGCCGACGATTGGACGGGAGAGATCCCCGGTCCGGTCGCGGGGGACCTCGGAGTAACAGGAACGGCTGGTGGGACCTGCGTTCCAGAACAACTGGGCGGGTTGGCGGTAGGTTTGGCTCGCCTGAACTTGTTGAATCTCGCTTTCGAGGTGGCCGTTCGACTGCAGCAGGTCGAGGCGCCCGTCCAAGTCGTAGTCGAAAAAGAATAGGCCGAAGGTCAGGAACAAGCGGCTCGGCGCGCCGACCCCTTCGCCAACGGCCTCGTCGGTGAAACGCATGTCGCGATTCTGGGCCACGTAGAACGATGTCATCTCGTTGGCGAAGTTTCCGATGGCCACGGCCAGTTGGTCGTCGTTGCGGTAGAACGCGGCATCGATTCCCATCGCACCCGTCGCGTTGCCGGAGCCATCGAAGCCCACGCCCGCGACCGCCCCGATCTCCTCGAACGTGCCGTCACGCTTGTTATGGAACAAGAAGTTCTGGACCGTGTCGTTGGCCACGAAGATGTCGGGCCAGCCGTCCCCATCCGCATCGGCGATCGCCAATGCGAGGGCCTTGCCCATCGGGCGGCCGTTCAGCGGATTGTCGACCCGGATGCCGGCCGCCGCCGATACGTCGGTGAACCTGCCGTTTCCTTCATTTCGAAAGAGTTCGGACCAGGATCCTTCATAGTTCGTCGGCGGACCGTAGGCTCGATCGCGACCGTTCAGTGTGAAGTTCAGTTCCATGTCGATCGCCCGGGTCCAGCGAACGTAGTTACAGACGAATAGGTCGAGATCGCCGTCGCGATCGTAGTCGACGAAGCCGGCGCTCGAACTCCAAGTGTCCGCGGCGCCGGCGACGCCGGCCGCGGAAGTCACCTCGGTGAATCGGTCGCCATCGTTCCTGAACAGATGGTTCGGACCCAGGGCCGTCACGAACAGATCCCGGTCGCCATCGCCGTCATAGTCGGCGACCGCCACTCCCATGCCGTAGAAAGGGATGTTCAGTCCAGCCGCCGAGGTCGCATCGGTGAATCGGCCGCCGTCGTTGCGGTAGAGTGCGAGTCCGCTCCCGCCCGCCGGCGAGCGATCGCCGGGCCCGGCGCCCGAGTCGACGAACAGCAGGTCCTCGTCGTCGTCCTCGTCGTAGTCCAGAAACGCGACCCCACTGCCCATCGTTTCCGGAAGTAGCTTATTGCCCCGCCCGCCATTCCCATGGACGAATCGGATTCCGACAGCCTCCGTGACGTCGGTGAAGTGCACGTTGGGCATCTGGTCGGCGGCTCCCGCTAGATCGGGAACGGTGCCGACCTCCTTGGCCCTGACGGGTTCCTGCCCCGCATCGCGGTGCAGCCAGATCCAGGAGCCGACGACGCCGATGCCGAGCACGACGACGGCCGCGGCCGACCAGCGCAGCGCGCGGCCGATGATCGCGTCGTCCTCTGGGACTAGAGGGCGTTCTGGATCCGACTCGTCGCGACCTATGGGGTCCGTCATTGAGGGATCCGTTCGGCGCCACCCAAGCTCTCGTAAGCGCCCTCGCGCGCCAGATCATAGATCACGACGGGTTCGGCCGCATGATTGGCAGCCGGATAGCGGCGACGAGCGGCCGCGATGGCGCGATCGGTTGCATTGTCGTCAGCTTTGTACTTCGAGTGGAGCGCGCCATGTTCGGCTGCGCGCTCGCCGTCGCCGAGGTCGGCGTAGATCAGGCTCAGGCTGTAGTGAGCCGGGGCGTACTCGGGATCGATCGCCAGCGCTTGCTCGAAGATGCCGACCGCCTTGCGCAGTAGGGCCTCGCGCTCGGCGCGGCGGGCCGTACCGCGTTCTTGCTTGGCACGCTGATAGAGAGTCCCACCCAATTCGCCGAGCAGGGTGTAGTCACGTGTGAAATCAAAGCCACGGCCGCGAGCCTGTTCGAAGCCACCTTCGAGTATCTGCTCGTAGTCGCGAATCGCCTGATCGAAATTGCCGTTCTGGGCGTTGACCTGACCTGACAGCCAAAGCACCGTCCATTGCGGCGCGGGTGGGTCGAACGAGGCCGCCCGGCGCAGGGCCTCTGGTGCCTCGTGGGTCACGCGTCCCTCGCGGATGTAGACGCGCGCGCGGTTGAGCGGGCCATCCGGTCGTCCGAACTCTTCGACGCGGCGAAACGCCGACTCGGCCTGAATCAACTCTCCGCGGCCGGTCTTTCGGAACAGTCCGATTCCGTAGTCGTTCCAACGCTGCCAAGGTTCGATCGCCGAGCGCTGCTCAGCGACGCCGGCAACCGATCGAATCGGGAAGGCCACGCGATCGCGGGCCAGGGTCGTCGTCGGCAACGTGTTCACGTAGTCCGGGCCGTAGACGAGCTTCATGTAGGTCGTGTCGAACTTGCGGTATTGCAAACGCACCTCCACCTCGATCGGTGCGTCGACATCGCTCGGCACCTCCAGCAGGTAGTGGACGACGTCGGCAGCGCCGGGCGGAATCTGATGGTTGTAGAGCGGAACGAAGATGCTCTCCGCGTTCCGGCGGTCGATCCGGTGGCCCTCGCGATCGAGCATGAAGACGTTGACGAAGTGCGACCACGGGTCGACCTCGCCGTCTGCGGCTCGCCCGCCGCTGCGACCGATCACGCGGCCGCCGCTCGTCGCGACCACGTCGAGCCAGACTTCGTTCGAGTCGGCCGTCCCCTGCGTGAAGGGGTGACCCATCTTCACTGTGCGAATCACAGTCTCCAAGAGATAGTGGCCCCCGGGCTCGAGGACGGGAACCTGAGGCCGGATCGGCGCGATCAACTGGCCGTCGATCTGGCCGCCCAGTTTAACGCCGAAGAGATCGACGCGCATTACGCCTTCCAGAAACTGTTGATGCGCCGCAATCGTTTTCTGAGGCTCCGGCATTTTGGCCAAGATGGGCAGCGCTGTGTTGGCGCTCGGGAACATGTGGTCGTGAACCTTGAGCTCCGCTGATTCGTCACGCCGCGCCGCGCCGAAGTCGTCCGAGGCGAGGAATGGCATGTGACAGCCGTTGCAGTTCGCTTCGGCCTTTGGCGGATAGTAGAAGCTGGCGATGCCGTGACCGGAGACCCCGCTGAGCAGAAAGGTGTCGTAGTGGTTCTGCCCGCGGAGCCACTTGTAGCCGTTTAGCTCCTGGGGCAGGTGGACCTTGTGGCAAGAGCCGCAAAACTCGGTACTTCGATGCAGCGGCTTGAGGAATGTCTTTCTGTGGAACGCCGGCTTGGACTTGATCAATTGCCGGTTGACCCAGCGCAGGGATCGGCTGTCACTGAAGGCGAAGGGATAGTGGATCGGCTCGTCGATCGTGTAATCGGCGTTTCCGCGCGGTGAGTTGATGTGCGTGATGCTGTGGCAGACGCTGCAAGTGATGCCCTGGTCGGCCGTTGGATCGTTGACGTCATCGTAGTCGGGATCGTTGAACCTCCCACTGAAGAACGGCACCGGGTCGTGGCATCCGGCGCAGAAGCGGGAAGCCTGAACCGTTCCGTCCCGCTCCATCGAGAACTTGCGCGTGCCTCGCACCGAGAACAAATACGGCGGATTATTGAACGAACTGAAGCGGTGAGCGCTTCGCGTCCAAGACTCGTGAATGTCGGCGTGGCATTCTTGACAGTAGGTGTCGTCCATCAGGCTGCGCGCGGCGATGAAGTTACCGCTGACCGTGCGGGCGAGCGAGGGGTAGAAGTACCTGTCGCCCTCAGGATTGCCGCTGACATTCCACTTCCGTGGGTCCTGGGTCTGGACCAGGAGGACCCCCAGCGTCGTGACGGCCGCGGCGACGGTCCAGCCCAGGCCGACGCGCCAGCGAATACGCGGTCCGGCAAGCCGGTGGAGGATGAACAACCAGACCGCAGCGAGCGGCAGCGCCACGTGGGTCCAATAGGCGATCGAGCGGATCCTTGGATCCTTGATCACGATCAAGCCTTCGACGCGCGTCAATACGACACCGGTCCCGAGCAGCACAAGCGCCGTGGCGAACAGCGCGTAGCCGATGCGAACCGCCCGGCGGTTACGCCTGCGATAGGTGTTGCGCATGTGGACTAGACCGAAAACGATCACGGGAAGGATCAGCGCCAGCCCAAGAACGAGGTGGGCGATGAACATGTAGAGATAGAACCAGTTCTGGTAGACCTGACCGGTCCACGCCTCGAGCAGGGTCACGCTCGCCAGATAGACCGAGTTCCCGGCGATGATCGCGAACAGGCCGAAAACGGCGAGCAGCAGATTCTTGAGCCGGGGCCCAACCGCTTTGACGTAGCGAACCCTTGCTGCAGTAGGGCGGACGGTATTTGAGTCAGACATTTCAAGCGCTCTCGGGGAGATTTCGTGAAAGCAATAACCCTACCATCGCCCGCACTGCAGTTCCCCTGGGATCGGGGACTCGGCGCCATTCGCTGTTCGCAGCGGCGATGAACGGTTCGTAGACCCGGCGAGCCGGGCTACTTGTCCGAGTCGTCCTCCCGCATCAGGAGAGCCCGAGCCTCTGCGAGCCCGGCGCGCGTGGCTTCGTCCGGGGTCGGATAGTGCAGGTCGAGATCGGCCAATGCTTCGACCACCACGGAGGCGACAACGAGGCGAGTGAACCATTTGTGATCGGCGGGGATCACGTGCCAAGGAGCCTGTTCCGTCGCCGTATTTCGAATCGTGTCCTCGTAGGCTCGCTGATACTCGGTCCAGAGCTGGCGTTCGGCGACGTCGCTCGGCGAAAACTTCCACTGCTTGGCGGGATCGTCGATGCGCTCGAGGAACCGGCGCCTTTGCTCCTCAGGAGAAAGGTGCAAGAAAAACTTGCGCACCACGATCCCGTTGCGCGCCAGGCATCGCTCGAACCCCCGAATATCCTCGAACCGCTGCTGCCAGATCTCTGGCCCGATGAGCGCCTGAGGCAGTCTCTGCCTGGCGAGCATCTCCGGATGCACCCGCACGACCAGGACCTCTTCGTAGTACGAGCGGTTGAAGATTCCGATGCGACCCCGTTCGGGTAGACAACGCTGGCAGCGCCAGAGGAAGTCATGATCCAGCTCTTCCGCCGATGGTGTCTTGAACGACGTGACCTGACATCCCTGAGGGTTCACCCCGGACATGACGTGCTTTATCGCGCCGTCCTTGCCCGCCGCGTCCATGGCCTGAAAGATCAGCAGCAGCGCCCAGCGGTCCTGCGCCCACAGCCGGTCCTGCATGCCGGCCAGCGTTTCGACGCCCTGTGCCAGAGCGATTTGCGCCTCTTTCTTGTCGTCCGACCCGAACGGTCCGGTGTCCTGCGGGTCGACCTGGGACAGATTAAACCGGGAGCCCTCCGCAACCCGCCACGGCCGGGCCAGCGCACGGGCTCGGTCGATAAAGGGCTCAAGCTCGCGCCGGGAGCGGTTTTTTCCCATGCGACTCACCGTTCGCCGGGGACCGCAGACTCGGAATTGTCGGGTTCCGTCCAGGCGACGAGCAGGGTATGCAGCACCGCCAAAACGACCGGACCCACGAACAACCCAATGATCCCGAAACCGATGACACCGCCGAAGACACCGGCGACGATCAGCAACAGCGGCAGATTCGCGCCACGACGGATGAACCACGGCCGGAGAAAGTTGTCGATGGTCGCGACGAGCACGGTCCAGACGAGCAACACGATCGCGCGACCGGTCTCTCCGCTCCAGTAGAGCCAGATCACGGCTGGCGCCAGCACGGGGAGCGGGCCGATCAGGGCGACGCTGAGGACGAACATGATCGCGGTCAACACCGAGGTATAGGGGACCCCGACGATCAGCAGGCCGATACCGGCGACGATCGACTGCACGAATGCCGTGGCCACCAGGCCCAGCGCGACGGCGCGCACCGCCCTGGCCGCCAGATGCGTGATCTCCTGGGCGCGTTCGCCGCCCAGGCGCGAGGCGATCCGCAAGATCGCCGCGGCGAAGCTTTCGCCATGGGTCCAGAAAACGGCCGAGAGCACGATCGTGAGCAAGAAGTGCGCGATGACGATTCCGATTCCGCCGACCCGCTGCAAGAACCAGCGTCCGTAGGTCGCGACGTAGGGCGTCAGTCTCCGGGCCAATTCCTCGTGCGGGACCGTGGCCCACGCCTCCCAGGACTCGACGATTCGCGCGCCGACGAACGGAAGGTTTCCCAGCCAGTGTGGCGGGTGGGGAATCTCGAGTTCGGCCAGTTCAGGCATCCAGAGTGGCGCCGACTGGATGCCGTTGACGACCGTCGCGATCCCCAGGACCAGAGGCACGATGAAGGTCAGCAGTAACGCGCTCATCATTACCAGCACAGCGACCTTGCGCCGGCCGCCGACGGCAGACTCGACCCGTAGGAGCAGGGGCCAAGTCGCGACGACGATCATGCTCGCCCAGATTGTCGCCGGGAGGAAGGGCCGGATCGTCCAGAAACCAGCCGCTGCGAGCCCGCCGACGCACAAGACGAACAGCAACGTACGGGTCAGATCGCGCTGGTTCGTTCCGGCCACCGTAGCGGACACGCCCCCTCGCTCGCCGTTCAAGCCGGCTTCCTGCCGCCCCCGTCGCCAAGGACTTTGTCGGCGGCCTCAGCGTGAGCTGCGGCGATCTCGCGAGCCACGCGGTCGAGCGTTTCCTGTTCCGCTTTCGAAATCGCGTTGAATCCGAGGACACCGCCGGAGACGAGCGCGATCTGTGTCGCGTAGGCCGACAGTCCCTGGCCGAGTGATTCGCGTTGCTCCTGCGGCACGGAAGCGATCAACGTACGGATCACACGCCAAGCGGCGTTGAACATCTCTTCCGTGGGACGGCGATCGAGTAGCGATACCAGCTTGTCGTAGGTGGGTGTCCCGGAAGTGATCCCGCGCACGTTGGCGACATCCAGTATCTTCTTGCGCTCGCTGGGCATGACGTTTCCGTCGCTCCAGGCAACCTGGACCAGCGGCACGAGGTGCAGCACCGGCAGGGTTTCCTTGGTGATGCCGAGCTGTTCCAGCACGTCCAGGACTCGCTGATCTTCGATTGCGAGCTCGGAGGAGAGTTGCTCGCGGTTCGATCGGCGCTGGGACGCTTCGCGCAACTTTGCGGCAAGCTCCATATCCTTCTGGCGAAAGTAGGCATCCTCGAGACCCTTCGATCTTTCGTCGAAGATCCACGGTTTGTCAGACATGGTTGACCTCCGCTGCGGCTGAAGCTTCGACGGTACCACGGGGAGGGAACGGAAGCTAGCGGCCGACACGCTCGAAAACGTAGAACACGGCGCCGTCCTCGAACCGGATGGGAACAAGGCGATAACGGTCATCGGCGGCGATTTGAGCGAAGAGTTCACGGTCCATCGGACTAGCCGC
>JANNRU010000332.1:0-12583 GCA_031401755.1 Acidobacteriota bacterium
GGCCTGGTGCTGGGTCGAGCGCTGGCCCAGTCCGTGTACACTCATGCAGTTCCAACGGCGGAGGAGTGGTCGCGGCGGCTAGCGTCAGCTGCCGCCGAGAGTCCGGAGGCGGCCGCTGCTCGGACCGCCCTGCGCGCATTAGCCTCGTTCGCCCCCGGAGACCCCGAAACGCGCGAGGCCGTCTTCGCCTTGGCCCTGCATGCGACGAGCCGTCCGCCGGATCAGGTCTCCCGCGAGGAGATCGACGCAATGAGTGCGGCCGTGATGCTCTACGGAGACGATCGACGCACGATTGGCGTGCTGCGCGCGCTGGCGAACGCTCAACTGGCCCGGGATGACGTATTTGGCGCACACATCGCATTCACCGCCTTGATGAGCGAGACGCAAGTCGACGAAGAATCTCCCGCGTTGCGCGCCGCGGCGGCGGCAAACGCTGCGCGAGTGCGCGACATGGCTTCCGCACTGGCCTGGGCCCAGACGCTCGATCCGGCCCAGCTCGATCCCGCCGCGCTGAAGCAGTTCCACTACGCTTGCCTGGTCGCGGGGCAGGCGATCGGTCACTACGAGCTGGCGCTGGGATCCCTGCGCGAGGCGAACGCAGAGGAGCTGCGCACCGATCCGGCCGCATTGCTCGCCTCGGCCCGAACCCACGAAGCACTCGGCCTGCTCGAAAATGCGGTCACGGATTTCGCCCTCTTCGGCAACCTGCACCCCAAGGCTCCGGAACATGCCGAAGTCCTGCGAAACCTCGCGCGCCTCGAGGCGCGAATCGGTCGCAGGAAGCACGCGGAGCGCACGCTGCAATGGTTGATCGAGCTGCACCCGAGCTCGACCGAAGCGGTCCAGGCCCGGCTCGATCTCCTCGAGCTCGACGGCGAGGACGCGGCGATCGGGGGCATTGCCGGCTATCTGACCGCGTTGCGCGAGGCGACGGATTCGACGGGCGCCCGGGCCGTCTGTGACCGCATGACCCGCCGGCTGCTCGCCGCCGGATTCGCACTGGAGGCGATCGCGACGCTGGCCGCCGAGGCCCGGCGCGACGATCCGGGGCTCGCGCCGCTCGCGGCCAAGCAGTGCCTGATCGATCATCTCGATTCGGCCGTGTCGCTCCTCGACGCGCGAAAAGACAGGGTCGGCGTCGCTGCGGCCGCCGCGGTCGCCGAGTCCCTTGCGCTTTCGATTCCCCCCGCCAGCGCCGGGCAAGTGCGCAATGCGCGGCTGGCCCTCGGACTCCCTGCCGCGGGCGGCGGGCCACAGGCGCTGGCCCTCGCCGAGGCGCATGCCGCGCTGCGTCGAGGAGAGTTCGACACGGCGCGCCTCCGCTCGGCCTCCCTTTTGCTGCGGCGCGACCTCGACCCGGTCGTCGCAGTTGAGCTTCGTGCCGTGCTCGCGGAATCGCTGTGGCGTACCGAGCAACCCGCCGAGGCGCTCGCAACACTCGACGAAGGAATCGCCGCAACACCCGGAGCCGCAGCCCGCCCATTGCTCGTTCTCCGCGCCGACCTGTTCTTCGGAACCGATCGTGAGCGTGCCTGTCAAGACTACCGTAGCGCCGCCGAGATCAAGCCAAGCCCCTGGGTCACACGGCAAGTCGAGCGCTGCGCGCAGGTGACCACCGCCGGGAAGCGAGCATGAGCGCCGAGACCGCGAGCGGTGGGCTCGAACGCGCGTTTCGCAGCTTCGAACGCGCCGCGCGCGCACTCGAAGATCGGCACGCCGCTCTGCAACAGAAAGTCGAGCGGCTCGAGCGCGAGCTGCTCGATTCGAATCGTCGCCTGGCAACGGTACTCGACACTCTGGCGAGTGGGGTAGCCGTGGTCTCGCCGGAAGGCCGCTTGCGTCGAACGAACGGCGCGTTCGAACGCTGCGGACTCGGCGACGAAGGGCACCTGGATCACGAAGAGATTCTGCGCCTGGTCCGCGGTAAAGGGGGTAGCGCGCGTTTGACCGTCGAGACGGCGGCAGGCCCGCGTTTGCTGGCGGTCACGGTGGTCCCGGTCGGCGACCGCGAAGGAAATCGAGTGCTGACGGTGGGCGACGTCACCGAGATTCGCCGCGAGGAGGAGGAGGACGGCAGACGTCGTCGCCTCGAAGCGCTCGGGCGTATGGCTGCAGAGCTGGCCCATGAGGTGCGCAACCCGCTCGGCAGCATCCGCCTGTTCGCCGCGATGCTGCGTGACGATCTAGGAGGCGAGCCGGAGCAGCGCTCGATGACCGAGCAGATTCTCGCTGCGACCTCCGGACTCGAAGGAACGGTCTCGAATCTTCTGGCCTTCGCGGTACCCCCACGCGCAGTGAGACGCAGCGTCGATCTAGCGGCGGTCGCGCGTGAGGCCGGGGCACTGGTCGGCCCCTCCTGCGCGATCCGCGGGGTGCAGTTGAACCTACCGGCAGACTCCGAACAGTGCCCGATCGTCGCTGAGACCGAAGGACTGCGTCAGATCGTCCTGAACCTTCTGGCCAACGCGCTCGCGGCAACCAAAACCGGAGGCGCGGTTACGGTGCGGGTGGAGTCACGCGACGATTCAGTGCTCCTCGAAGTGGCCGACACGGGACGGGGCATCGATTCCGAGGATCTGCCGTTGGTGTTCGATCCGTTCTTCACCCGAACCGAGGGCGGTACCGGCCTCGGACTCTCGATCGTCCACGGCATCGTCGAGCGGCATGGCGGGCGCATCGTACTCGACAGCCGTTTGGGTCGCGGAACTCGCGCGCGAGTCGAACTGCCTCGACTCGAAGCGCCCACAGAGGTGATCCATGCCTGAGCGAATTCTCGTGGTCGATGACGAACGTCCGATGGCGCAGGCGATGCAGCAAGTGCTGACGCGGGGCGGTTTCGACGTCGACGTCGTCCACGACGGCTGCGAGGCCCTCGCCGCACTCGAGCGACGGCCTTACGCGCTCGTGTTGACCGACTTGCGGATGCCTACGCTAGGCGGCCAGGAGTTGGTTCGGCGGGTGCGCACGATTACGCCAACGACGCGAATCGTGGTCGTGACCGCGTTCGGCACGGTCGAGTCGGCCGTCACCTGCGTACGCGAGGGTGCCGACGACTACCTGATGAAACCATTCTCGCCGGAGGCGCTCGTTGCCGCTGTCCAGGCCGCGCTCGGCCGCGGGAGCGTCGCCCCCGCGACCGTCGCCGCCGAGATCATCGCCGAAGATCCGGCGGTCCTCGGCGCCTTGGCGCTGGCCCGCCGCGCCGCCGCCTCCGATGCGACGGTGCTGCTCGAGGCGGAATCGGGTGCGGGCAAGGAGGTCTTTGCCCGCGTGATCCACCGCGAGAGCGGTCGAAGCCAAAACCCGTTCGTCGCGATCAACTGCGCGGCACTTCCCCGCGAGCTGCTCGAGGCCGAGTTGTTCGGCCACGTTCGCGGAGCGTTTACCGGCGCGCTGCGCGATCGGCGCGGCCACTTCCAGTCGGCCGACGGGGGAACACTGCTGCTCGATGAGATCGGCGAGATGAGTCCCGATTTGCAGGCGCGCCTCTTAAGGGTCTTACAGGACCAGTTCGTTCAACCCGTCGGCTCCGATGTCCCGGTTCGCATCAACGTTCGAGTGATCGCGGCGACCCACCGTAACCTGCGCGAGCTGGTCGCGAGCGGACGCTTTCGCGAAGATCTCTACTATCGTCTCTGCGTCCTGCCGTTGCGCATCCCGCCGCTGCGCGAAAGACCCGCGGACATCGAGCCGCTCGCGCGTCACTTCCTTCGCCGCGAGGCCGGCGAGAAAGCGTCGATCACGGCGCAGGCCGTCGATCGACTCCGCGAACATTCCTGGCCCGGCAATGTACGCGAGCTGGAAAACGTCATCCGGCGCGCGATCATCCTCGCCGGCGGCGATGTCGTCGACCTGCGCCACCTCCAGATCGAGCCAGCGCCTCAACGCGGCGGCAAGTCGAGTGCCGTTTCACTCGACGACGCGGAGCGGGACGCGATCAAGCGCGTGCTCGAACGCACCCGCGGCAATCGTGGGGCGGCTGCCGAGGCACTCGGTATCTCGCCGCGGACGCTCCGGCACAAGCTCAAGCGCTATCGCGACGAAGGCTCTCCATTGGAAGAGGCCCTGGCATGAACCGGGTGGCGGCCAACGGTTGCCGGCGAGCGGCAAGGAATTGCCGGCGCGGTCAACGTCGGCCGAACTCCGGCCCAGATCGACCTCCCGCAGCGCGGCACGGCGTTTGCCGGAGATCCGGATCGCGAGGAGCGCAGTGAAGACGATTCTGCCGAACGACGGCACGCTCGCGGTGCTGAGAACGACACTGCACCAGGCCTCGGTTCGGGCCGCGGTCGCCGCCTCGAACATGGCCAACGTCGACACCCCCGGCTACCGCGCCACGGAGGCCCGTTTCCCGGAGCTCGCGCCGGGGGCGCTGCCCGGCGTGCGCTTGGATCGGACCGACTCCGAGCATTTTGGCCCGTCCGAGGATGGCCCCGAGGCGTTGATCACCGAAGGGCCGATAACTCGGATGCGAACCGATGGGAACACTGTCGACGTGGATCTCGAAATGACCCGTTTTGCCTCTGTTCAAGGCCGCTACAAAGCGGCGTCGCAGATGGTGCGCAAGCGGTTCGCACTGATGCGTTACGCCGTCGAAGGGATGAAGTAATGAGCCTGCAACGCGCCTTTGCCATTGCCGCATCGGGCCTGACGGCCCAGCGCACACGAATGGAGTCGGTCGCCTCGAACCTGGCCAACGCCCGGACGACGCGCACGCCCGAGGGTGGGCCCTACCGTCGGCAAGCGCCGATTTTCGTCTCCCAGCCGCTGACCAACAACTTCGACGACATGCTGGGGAGCAGCCTGCGTGCCGTACGCGTCGACAGCGTGGCCACCGAAACGATGCCGCCCATCTTGCGATACGAGCCCGGTCACCCGGACGCCGACGAGTCGGGCTTCGTCGCCTATCCCAACGTCGATCCCGTGCGCGAGATGATTGACATGCTCTCGGCGACGCGATCGTACGAGGCCAACGTGACCGTGGTCCGCGGCGTCCGGGAAATGTCGGGTGCTGCGCTCGAAATCCTGACCTGAATACGACGAGGACGAGGACCACGATGAACGAGATCCTGCGCATCAACCCGGTCGAGATCGGCGAGCTGACCTCACGGGCCCCGCGACCGCCAAGCACTTCGGGCAGCTTCGGCGAGGTCTTGGCTGACGCGATCCGTTCGGTCGACGGTCTGCAGCACGAAAGCGAGGCCGCCCAGAGCCAGTGGGCCGCAGGCGAGCCCGTGGACCTGCACGACGTCCTGATCAAGATCGAAGAAGCTGACCTCGCCTTTCGAACCATGATGGAAGTCCGAAACAAACTGGTCGACGCCTACCGCGAAGTCATGCGCATGGGCTCCGGCGGATAAATGGGGACAGGCACGATGTTTCAGTGTTCGAAGAACCCAGAACGGGTGACTGACCCCACGGTGAAGCGATGAACGATTCCTGGCAGCGGCTGCGAGAGGGATTTTCGCGGCTCACGACGGGGCAACGGATCCAGTTAGCGCTGGCGGCGCTGACCACGGCCGGGCTCGTCTGGGGCATCAGTAGTTACGCGACACGCGTGCGTTACGGCGTCCTGTTCAGTCAACTGGAGCGCGATGATGCAGCGGCGGTGGTTTCGTCACTTCGCGAGCGCAACGTGGCCTATCGGCTAGAGGCCGGAGGAACGGCGATCGAGGTCCCGATCGAGCGGGTGGACGAGCTGCGCCTGGAGCTTGCCGGCGAGGGGCTTCCCCCCGGCGGCGGGGTCGGATTCGAAATCTTCGACAAACCATCGTTCGCGGTCTCGGACTTCGTACAGAACGTCAACTATCGCCGTGCACTGGAGCGCGAGCTCGGCCGGACGATCCAGAGTCTGGGGGCCGTGCAGTCCGCGCGCGTGCACCTGGCTCTGCCCCCGGAGAGCCCGTTCGCCGACGAGAAACGCGAGCCGAGCGCCTCGGTGGTCGTGCGTCTGCGCTCGGGCGGAACGCTGTCGTCTGGACAAGTGCGCGCGATCTCCCAGCTCGTCGCCAGCGGCGTCGAGGGGATGCGACACGAAATGGTCAGCGTAATCGACGGCGAGGGCCGAATGATGTCCGAAGGCGGTGGCGGCGACGATCAGGCGCTCAGTTCGGGTCAGCTCGATTCCAAGCGGACGATCGAGCGCGGAATCGAATCGACGCTCGTCTCGATCCTCGAACCGGTGGTGGGCCCCGGACGAGTGCGCGCACGCGCGACGGTCGAGTTGAACATGTCCCGCGTGCAGCGCGTCGAAGAGTCGTGGGACCCCAACGTCGCCGTGATCCGCAGCGAGCAGAAGTCGCGATCGAAACAAGGCACGGCGTCGAACGGCGGAATCCCCGGAACGGCCTCGAACCTCCCGGGTGGCGAGGGCGGAGCAACCGGCGGCCCAGGAAACCAGCAGGAAACACAGAACTCGACGACCAACTTCGAGCTCAACAAGACCGTGGCCACGATCGCCGAACCCGTCGGAGCGCTCACGCGCCAGTCGGTGGCGGTTGTCGTCGATCACTCGATGGTCGAAGCCACGGGTGCGGACGGAACCGCAACCCGCACCCCAACCCCACGCTCTCCCGAAGAGATGACCAAGATTACCGATCTCGTGAGAGCCGCAGTCGGTATCGATGCCAAACGCGGCGACGTGCTGATCGTCGAGAACGTCCCCTTCGACGATCAACTGCTCCAGTCCGGCGAGCCCGCGGGACCTGGATGGGAAATGTGGGTCGGCATCGCCCGCTACGCCGCACTGCCGATCGCCGTACTGCTGCTGGCCTTGCTCGTCGTCCGCCCGGGCATCGCCGCCGTCCGCGCGATGCGTCCGGAGACGGCGGGAGCGAGCGGCGGAACATTGACCGTCGGCGAGTTACAGGCGCGACTCCGCGCCGGCGGCGCAATCCCTTCGGCCTCCGGCGAGGCTCCCGCGTTGAAGCGCAAGTTGATCGAGGCCGCGCAGGAAGACCCGCGCGCCGCGGCGTTGGTGATCAAGAGTTGGCTCGACACCAGCCGGCGGAGCTGATCGATGGCGGCTCATGAATCGGCGGGCGAGCTCTCCTACGAGCGCAAGGCGGCGATTCTCGTGCTGCTCCTGGGTGAGCAGGCTAACGGCGCGATTCTGAAGCAGCTATCGCCACGAGACGTGGCGCGCCTCGCGCGGCAGATCGCCAACCTCGGGCCGATCTCCGCGGAGCTCGCCGATCAGGTCCTGCAAGAGTACTGGCTCGAAGCGATGCAGGCGCCGCAAGACCACGGCGGCCCCGAGGCCGCGCGGCGCATTCTCGCTCAGGCAGACATCTCCGAAGAGATCGTCGATCAACTGGTTCGGCGAGAGTCGGGCTCCGCGGGTGAGGTCCTGGGTCCGCTGCTCGAAGCGCCCCCGGAGATTCTCGCTCGGGCGTTACAGGACGAACACCCGCAGACCACGGCCCTGGTGCTCCTGAATCTTCCAGCCCGGCGTGCGGCACGCGTGCTGGCCGCACTGCCTGAGGCCCGTCAATCGGAAACGATCCTGCGCATGGTCACGATGCGCCAGGTGCGCGGCGAAGTGATCGGACAAGTCGCGACGTCGCTCAGGGAGCGGCTCTCCTCGCAGAAGGAACAGCAAGGACTCGGTGGACTCGATCGCACCGCGAGCGTGCTGGCGAGCCTCAATCGCATCGACACCAAACGGGTCCTGGACGAGCTGGAAGCCGCGCATCCGGACGAGGTCGCCAGACTTCGCGGGGAACTCTTCACCTTCGACTCCCTCATCGCCGCCGACGATCGTGGCCTGCAGGAGTTGCTGCGCAGCGTGGACTCGAGCCGACTGGGGATGGCGCTCATCGGCGCCGACCCGGTGCTGGTCGACCGCATCCTGAACAACCTCTCCGAGCGCGCCGCGGGGATGATTCGCGAGGAGATGGAGTTCATCGGCACACCGAATCCCGACGAGCAAGCCGCAGGGCGCAAAGAGATCCTCGACATGGCCCTCAAGCTCGAGGCCGACGGGCGAATGAACTTCGCTCAGGACGCCACGGACGACGATGCGGACTGAGACTCGAGCAAATCGCCTGCGCGAATCGCAGGCCGAGACACGCCCTGCTTTCGCCGTAAACTCGGTTGCCCCCGGCCCCGACCCGATCGCCGAGGCGTTCGAGCGCGGACGACGCCAGGGACAGGACGAGGCCACCGTCCGTGCCGGTGAAGAGCTGCGACAGCAACTCGAACAATTGCGCCTGGGGGCGAACGCGGCGCTACGCCAGCTGGCTGAAATAGAAACCCGCGTCGAAAGCGAATGTCGCGCGGCGCTGATCGACTTGGTGCTTGCGACCGCTACGCGAATCGCTCGTGAGCGAATCGAGGCCGGCGACCCGATCGCCGCGCGCGCGCTCGCCGATGCGGTCGCCGCGCTCCCGGCAATCGAGGCGATTCGCGTTCGCCTGCATCCTGACGATCTAGAGAGTGTCAACCGCGATCTGGCCGACCAGATCGATCGCCGTCGGATCGAGCTCGTCGCCGACGAACGGGTCGAACGGGGTGGCTGCGTCATCGAGAGCCCGGTCGGTCTCGTCGATGCGACGCTACCTGTCGCAATCGAGGCTGTTCGTGGCGCGCTCGACGGCACTGCGGAGGTCGGGTGAGTACGCGTGGGCTTGACGTTCCGGGAATGCTGCGCCGACTGGAAGCGGTCCCGCTCCATCGCTCTGCTGGAACCGTTCGTCGCGTGATCGGGCTAGCCGTCGAATCCGATGGACCGCCCTGTGCGATCGGTGACGAGTGCATGCTGCTCGGCGCCGACGGGCGGCTGTTGTCGCGCGCCCAGGTCGTAGGTTTCTCCGGCAACCGTGTCTTTTCGATGCCGCTGGAACGGCTTCACGGTATCTCGGTCGGCTCCAAGGTGCTCGCCACCGGCAGGCGACCGACGCTCGGCGTCGGCGAGCACCTGCTCGGGCGCGTGCTCGATGCTGACGGCCGAGCGATCGACGGACGGCCGCTCCTCCCCGCCACCGAGCGACAAGATCTCGAACGTGCGGCCCCGCCTGCGCTCGAAAGAGAGCGGATCCGCGAGCCGTTTGTGACCTCGGTGCGCGCGATCGACGGGCTGCTGACGGTGGGTCGCGGCCAGCGTCTGGGGATCTTTGCCGGCAGCGGCGTCGGGAAGAGCGTCTTGTTGGGTATGATCGCACGCCATGCACGGGCCGATGTCGCGATCATCGCGCTCGTCGGTGAGCGCGGCCGCGAGGTCCGCGATTTCATCGAAGAGGAACTGGGCGAAGAGGGCCTACGTCATGCGGTCGTCTTCGTCGCCACCTCCGACGAACCGCCACTCCGCCGCATCCGTGCGGCCTTGGCGGCCACGGCAGCGGCCGAATATTTTCGCGACCGCGGCAAGCAAGTACTGTTGTTGATGGACTCGGTAACCCGCGTGGCCATGGCCCAACGCGAGGTCGGACTGTCGCTCGGTGAGCCGCCCTCGACCAAGGGCTACCCTCCCGCGGTTTTTGCCATGCTCCCGCGGTTGCTCGAACGCGCGGGATCGGTCCGCGGCGGCGGTAGCATCACCGGCCTCTACACAGTCTACGTCGAGGGCGACGATCTCAATGACCCGGTAGCCGACGCCGCGCGTAGCCTGCTCGATGGCCACATCGTGCTCAGCCGCGAACTGGCCGACCGCGGCCACTGGCCGGCGATCGACGTTCTGGCCAGTGTCAGCCGCGTCATGCCCCAGGTCGTGACGGGAGAGCATCTCGAATCCGCGCGGCGCCTTCGCGCACGCCTGGCCGCGTATCGGACGGCCGAAGATCTCGTCCTGCTCGGCGCCTATCACGCGGGATCGGATCCCGACGTCGACGCCGCCCTGCGCGCCCGCGACAGCACGCGCGCTTTCTTGACCCAGACGAAGACCGACGGCACCACGTTCGACGTCACGCGCGCTCGGCTGGAGCAGACCCTCGCGGCCGGCAGTGTTGCGGAGGGCGCTTGAAACGCTTTCGCTTTCGGCTGGCTCGACTCGAGTCGCTCCGCGACGTCCGGCGTCGCGAGGCTCGTGCCGCGCTCGCCACCACGATCGCCGAGTTACGACGGAAAACCGAGTCACGAGAAGCCGCCGAGCGTGCGCTGGCATCCAGCGAACAGGTGTTCGTTGAGCCGGAGCTCGCCGAGTCCTCCCGCGCGCTGCGCGAGTTCGCCGCCTGGCGGGCCGGCCTGTTCGAGGCCACCACGGACGCCCGTCGCGCCGAGACCGCTGCCGCAGTGGCGGCGGTCGACTCCCAGAGCAGGTACGCCGAGGCCGCTCGCGCGCATCGGGTGATCGAGCGCCTGCGCGAACAGCGTCTCGTGCGCTGGCGTCATGACGCTGAGCTTGAAGATCGAAAGTTCCTGGACGAGACTCACCTGTTACGCCTCGTTCGCCAACGTGCGCCCGAGGATGAAGAGGAGATGCGATGCGAACCGTTGCCCGTTGGCTCTTGATCGCAGTCTTGGCGGCTGACGGGATCATCGCCGGCGTATTCGTCGTTGCCGCGTTGCCGAGTTGGGCCTCCGGTGCCGCAGTCCCGGGCCATCCCGATAAAGCGACCGTGGCCGCGGAGCAACCGGCCGCCGATGCGGCGAGCTATACCGCCGCGGCACTGCGACTGCTCGGCGAGCAACTCGCCGCGCGAACCGCCGAGATCGACCGGAGGCAGGAGGAACTGGACGAACTCTCGCGTGGTGGCGAGATCCTCTCGCGCGCCGGCCTCGCCCCCGACACGCAGCCTCCCGTTGCCCAGCCGACAGAGCTCGCGCCGGTCGAAGCGACGAATGCGGTTGCGGCCTCACCGGTCAAAACGAACTCCGCGTTCCAATCTCTGCAACGCGCCTACGAGAACATGGAACCCGAATCGGCTGCTCGCGCCTTGACCGAATTGGCCGCGCGCGACAAGGAAGCGGTGATCCAGCTCCTCGGCGGCTGGAAGCCCCGAACCACGGGCGCGATCCTCGATGCGTTGACCCAGGCCAACCCCGGCCTGGCCGCGGACCTGTCGTATGAGATCTGGAAGCGCGACGGTAAGACCGGTGGCTGAGCGGCAAGCGCGAACCGTTGCCGCGGTCGGATCTTGCCGGCCACTGCGGATCCACCTCGCGAATCGGGGATTGCGGCCGTCCGGGCTCATGGCACGCGCCGTGCTTTTCAAGGGTTGCCGTCGCCGCGTGACGGCCTTGGAGTCCACGCAGCGATGCTCGATCTGCTCCCGACGGCGATTTCCGATCTCGGCGCGGTCGCGCCGAGCACCGGGAATCGGCCGAGCGATCCTCAACGCATCGAGGACTGGGCACAAGCGTTCAAAGCAGCCGCCCAGCGGCTAGCGCTTCCGCAAGCAGAAGTCCCGGCAGAAAATGAAGCCGACGCTACGGTCGCTGACCGCGCCGCAGAGCTCGTTGCGGCAGTCTTAATCGACCTCCCTCTAACGGACTCGTCCTTGCCGATTCGGTCGGGGGGTGACCTGCCCGAGATCGAGATTGCTCGAACTCCGGAGTCCACCGTTCAGACACCTCCCCAGGAGTTTCCGCACGCCGCGCCGGAGTCTCTCCCCCATCCCGCAGTGTCGCTGAGAGCACCGCAGACGAAGGTCACCGCGGTCGATGCAACTTCGCTCACGAACCTGGGAAACACCCACGGACTGCTACCGCGCACGGACAGCAACACTCGGCCGAAATCGGTTTCGGTGGAATCCGCCACGGCCGGCGAGTCGCTCGATGCGACTCGGATGCGCGCGCCGGAACCGGCCCCGAGGGCGGCCGTAGTCGCGGATCGCTTGCCAATTCCTGCTCCAGCCGACGAGGCTTCGATCGAGCTCCGCTCATCGCCGGATGCAACTTCGCTCACGAATCTTGCAGACACAAACGGACTGCTGCCGCGCAGGGACAGCAACACTCGGCCGAAATCGGTTTCGGTGGAATCCGCCACGTCCGGCGAGTCGCTCGATGCGACTCGGATGCGCGCGCCGGAATCGGCCCCGAGGGCGGCCGTAGTCGCGGGTCGCTTGCCAATTCCTGCTCCAGCCCACGAGGCTTCGATCGAGCTCCGCTCATCGCCGACGGCGCCGCTACCCAGCGTTCCGTCAAGTGCCGAACCTGCGATAAACGTCGTCGCTCCCAAACCGGGCATGGCCCCGGCCGAAACAAGACTCCCGGGCGCACCGGTCGCTCTCGAGAGTTCGCAACTCGAATTCGAGCATTCGCCGTTGCCGCCCTCGGCACCGAAGCCTCCCGACCCTGTGTTTCCTGAACGAATCTCGGCCGCTCCCCCGGCGGACTCGCCGGAAGCTCCGGGGGTCCCCCAGACGCGCGCGCAATCTTCGGACGAATCCGCAATCCGATCCGAACGTACGGCAGACCTCGCTCCTGCGCGCACAGAGCTGGCGCGCCCCGCCGTGCGACCGGCGGATGCACCCGAGGTGCGGTTCGACGACGCGGGCGCAACCCGAAGCGAGTCCAGGGCCCCCGACACCCCGGCGCGCAACGAGCCTGCGCTCGAGATCGAAGATCGAGGATCGGCCGAGGAGATCCGAACCGAAGCGCCGAGGACAGTCTCGGGCGGTGTCCCCACTGCGTTCGCCCCAGGTCT
>JANNRU010000333.1:0-14603 GCA_031401755.1 Acidobacteriota bacterium
TGGCCTGCGCTGGAAAGCCGCCTGCGCGGCCACTCGTTGGTTGTTTCTCGCCACCCTCCCTCCAGCGACGTCGACGTCGAGGTCGCGCGGCTCGACAATCGGCGTCCGACACGTGGCGGCCGCACCTACCAGGGCCTCTCACCGATCGAGGTCGACGTCGAGCGCGTAGTCGAAAGGCGACACTTACCCGCAGGGACACTTTGGGTCCCGGCCGATCAGCCAGACTTTGCGATCGCGGTGCAACTCTTCGAGCCGGATTCTCCCGACTCGTTGCTGGCCTGGGGGATCCTGAATCTCGTGCTCGAACGCAAAGAGTACATTGACGACGGCATCCTCGAGGCGATCGTGCTCCAGCTCTTGAAGGAATCCGCCCACGCCACAGCCTGGGCGGCGGCGCTCGCCGACCCCAAGTTCGCCGCCGATCCTCGAGCACGATTCGAGTGGTGGTATCGCCGTACACCGTACTGGGACGAAACCATTGGGATGCTTCCGATCTTCCGTGCCCATGCCCCGCCCGCCGTGCCGATCGAGCCGTGGAACCCCGATTGACCGCGCGCGGGCGGCAGGTCCAGGTGATCGGCCACCGGGGCGCCTCGCACGACCGCCCCGAGAACACGCTCGAAGCCTTCGAGGAGGCGCTGGCCCAAGGCGCCGATGGAATCGAGCTTGATGTTCAGCTGTCGCGCGACGGGGTGCCGATCGTTTGGCACGACCGCACGCTCGCCCGCGCCGGACTGCGCGGTCGGCGGGTATCCAGCTTGGAGGCGGATCGGATCATGGCCCTCCCGGCCACGGTCCTCGACGACGGGCCCGCCGCGCCCCATATTCCAACCCTTGAGCGCACGCTCGAGCGCTTCGCGCACCGTACCCGGCTATTGATCGAGATCAAGTCGCGCGCGGGCCCGGGACGCGAACCGCGGCGGCGCGAGCTCGTCACCGCCGTCGCCGCGCTCGTGCGCGGCGCGCGAGCGGAGAGGCACGTGCAGATTCTCTCGTTCGACATCGATGTTTTGGTCGACTGTTCCGAGATCGCCCCGCAGTTGGCGCGAATACTCGACATCGATCCGCCGCCGCAATTTCCACGCCGGCTGGCCGAGCGCCTGTCGCTGCTGAACGGGATCGCCGCCGATGTCCGCGGACTGCGCCCTGCATTTTCCGCCGCGGTCCAGGCGGCACAGTTACCGCTATGGATCTGGACCTGCAATACAAGCCGGACCGTCTCGCGTGCCCTCGCTCAGGGCGCCCACGGCATCCTCTCCGATCGGCCCGCTTGGCTGCGCTCCGAGATCGAGCGCCAAAGTGCGACGCCGTGAAGCGTGAGTTCGAACGACTGGAGAACGGCGGCTTCGATCTGCTCGTTGCGGGAGGGGGCGTCTGGGGCGCTTGGATCGCCTACGACGCGGCGCTCCGTGGACTTTCCGTGGTACTCGTGGACAAGGACGATTGGGCCTCGGGCACCTCATCCAGCTCGACAAAGTTGATCCACGGCGGCCTGCGCTACTTGGAGCAGCTGCAGTTCGGGCTCGTGCGGCGTGCGCTCGACGAACGGCAGCGGCTTTCGCGGCTGGCACCGCATCGAGTGCGCCCGCTGCGCCTCGTGCTTCCGGTCCACTCGAGCGATCGCGTGGGCGGGACGCGCGTCGGACTGGGGCTCTGGCTCTACGATCGACTGGCCGGGCGGCACTCTCCGGTCGAGCGGTACCGCTGGCATGGGCGCAGCGCGACGGCAGCGCGCTGGCCGCACTTGGCGGTCGATGAGTTGCGCGGCGCGTACACTTTTGGTGATTGCCAGACGGATGACGCACGATTCGTGATCGAAATCGTTTCCGGTGCGGTCGCGGCCGGTGCCGTCGCGGTCAATCACGCCCGCCTCGACGAGCTCATGGTCGATAACGGACGGTGTCACGGTGCGATGATCGAAGACGTCGAGTCCGGACGAATCCTCGAAGTGCGGGCGCAGGCGACCGTGCTGGCCGCCGGCGCCTGGGTGCCGAAGTTGCTCGCCCGTGCCGATCCGCGAATCTGCCTTCCGCTACGGATGAGCAAGGGCGTACACCTGTTGCTGCCACGATTACCTGTCGGCGACGGAATCCTCTTGCCTGCCACGCAAGACCGGCGAGTCCTGTTCGCCTTGCCTTGGCAGGGCCACACGCTGCTTGGAACGACCGACACCGCGTTCGACGGAGACCCGGATCAGGTGCGAGTCGAGCAGGCTGATGTCGACTACCTGCTAGACGAAGCGCGCCGCGCGTTGGCTGGACAGGTCTGGACCGCAGCCGACATTCTGGGTAGCTTCGCGGGCCTGCGCGTGCTGCACGCGGGGGGCGGTGAAGAAGCGACTTCGCGGATCTCACGCGAGTGGTACCTGGCGACGCCGCTCGAGCGGCTCTTCGTCCCAGTCGGCGGCAAGTTCACCTCGGCCCGCGCCGATGCCGCGGAGGTCGTCGATCGAATCATGGTCGCCTCCGGGCGGCCGCTCGCACCCAGTCCGACCGCAACGCGTCGATTTCCTTGGGCCCCCGCGCAGCCGTTCAACACGTGGCGTGCGCAGCAGCTTTCCGTGGCGCTCACGCTCGGCTTCGACGAAGAGACCGCGGAGGGTCTATTGCTGCGCTACGGCTCGCAAGTGACGCGTATCTTCGAACGCGTTCAGGCAGAGACCGGACTGGCTGAGCGGATCGTGCCGCGGTTAGCGTTCGCGCGCGCCGAAGTCGCGCACGCCGCCGAGGACGAAATGGGACGCGATCTCGTCGACATCCTGCGGCGGCGATTGCCGCTGGCGCTGCTCGGATCGCTGGAGTTGCGAAGTGTCACCGACGCGGCATCCCTCGCCGGGCGGGTTCTCGGCTGGAGTGACGAGCGGCAACGCCACGAGTGCCTGGCCTTCCTGGGTCTGCCGACATACCAGAGCGCCGGTGGCGCCAGGTGATCAGCGCCGGGATGGCCCGCTCGGTTGCGGTCGATCTCGGCAGCACGCGGATCAAAGCTGCGGCCCTGATGGACGATGGGACGCTGCGGCCCCTTGGCTCCGTGGGTGCCCCACGCCTTTACGGCGCGGGGCTGCGCCGAGAGGGGAATGCAGAAACCTACGCCCGTGCAGCCGAGGAACTGATCGATCGTGCGCTCGCCGGCCTAGCGCGAGGCATTCGAGTGGGAATCACGACGCAACGATCGAGCTTCGTGGTCTGGGAGACCAGTTCGGGCGCCCCGCTCTCCCCGCTCGTGTCCTGGCAGGACCGGCGGGCGATCGATCGGTGTGCGCAGCTCGCTCTCGCGGCCGACGAGATCGAGCGTCGCACCGGATTGCGTCTGTCGCCGCACTATTTCGCACCCAAGCTCGCGACGCTGATCGACGAGGACGCTGGGCTCGGCGCAGCACTTGGCGACGGTCGTGCGCGGGTCGGGACGCTTGACGCCTACATGATTTCGCGTTTGACTGCGGGCCGCGTGGTCGCCACGGATCGAACGATGGCCGCAAGGACGCTGCTGTACGATCTGGACCAGGACAACTGGTGTCCGGCTCTGCTCGAGCGCTTCGACGTCCCTCTACGTGCGCTACCCGCGATCGAGCCGACCGCGGACAGATCGATCGAGATCGGACGCACTGCCAGGCTCGCCACCTCGATCGCCGACCAGTCCGCTGCGTTACTCGCGGTTTCCGATCCGGAGCGTCCAACCGCACTGGTCAATCTGGGAACGGGCACGTTCGTACTGCGCGACGTGGCAAGCGCTGCGCGCTGCGCAGGCTATCTGACGGGCCCGATCCTCAGCGACGACGCGCGCTCGACGCGCTATGCGCTCGAAGGGCCGATCAACGGCGGCGGGCCGGCGCTCGACCGCTTCGGTTCTGGGCCAACGACGCTCTCCGAGCGCGACCCGGCGCCGCTGGCGTTCGCG
The DNA here is from genome assembly GCA_031401755.1 of Acidobacteriota bacterium. Taxonomy (GTDB): domain Bacteria; phylum Acidobacteriota; class Polarisedimenticolia; order Polarisedimenticolales; family Polarisedimenticolaceae; genus JANNRU01. The sequence continues at coordinate 3,898 of JANNRU010000333.1, forward strand.
ATCCCCGACACCGCGGGACTAGGCGCGCCGCACTGGCGACCGGAACTCACGCTCAGGCTCTCCTCGGCCGCTGAAGCGCTGGGGCCCGCGGACCGGCGCCGGGTCGTTTTGGAAGGGCTGCTCTTTCGGATTCGCGAGGTTCTCGAAGGGCTCTTCCCCGAGGGCTCGCCTTCCCGCATCGTGTTCGCCGGCGGCTTGAGTCAGGACCGCTCGATCGGCTGCGGGCTTGCCGCCGTTCTCGAACGTCCGGTAGAAAGGCTCGAGGATACCGAGGCCGGACTGACTGCAACCGCTCGACTTGCTGCCGGCCTCACACCCTACGCCTCCCCGCGGACGACCGAGATCGTCCCGACGCCGCTGGGAGCCTACCTCCCGGAAAAATTCATCCGCTGGCAGGCCTGGCTCCGGGCGCTGCTCGAATCCGAGCCCTGACCCGCGAATCATTGTTTGAAGTCGGGAAAGGTGCCTGTCCCCAATTTCACCGGGGTGTCGTAATAGGCGGCTCCGCCGCCGGCGTCGGTGGGAACGGCGCGGACGAGGAGGTTGGCGCAGCGGTCCCGGTAGAGCCAGCCGCCCTTGTCCATCAGCGCGACGTCGCGCCGCTGACGGGGGTCCAGAGCTAGACGGACCAGGATCGAGCCGAGCTCGGATTCGAGCGCGACGACATCGCCTTCGGATCGGCCTGGCGCCGCGTCGGGATGCACGGTGACCGTCGCCGGCCCTTCCTGCCGACGGGACGGCCACTGCGAGGACTGTGCTCGCTCGGTCGCGATGGCCAACAGCAACAGCGGCCGCTCCGCGGTCGGCCGCGGCGGGTTGGCGTCGATCTCGTGGATCAAATTGACTTTGCCGCTGGGCGTCGGAAAGCGTCGGTCCGCGAAGACGATTCGCGGGGAAAACGGGTTGCGCACCGCGCCGTTGGCAAGTGCTTCGAGTCCGGCACCCGCCGGTGCGACGCGCGCGAGGAGCCGCTCCTTCCAGTGTCGGGTATCCCCGGCGAACTCCTCCCCGAGGCCGACACGCCGGGCCAGGCCCTGCACGATCTCGTAGTCCGTACGCACCCCCTCCGGACGCGGCACGACCGGGCGAACCTCACCGATCCAGTGATGCCCATAGGCGCCGACCAGATCGTCGTCTTCCAGCATCGTCGTTGTCGGCAGCACCATGTGCGCCGCGCGGGCGGAGTCGGTCATGAAACTGTCCACGACCACGGTGAATTCTCGGGAGGCCAAAGCGTGCTTCACGACGCTGGAGTCGGGAAGCATCGCCACTGGATTGCCGGCCGTGACCCACACCATGCGGATCGGCGGATCTGTGGCGTCGAGAATCCCACGGCCAAGGCACGGCTCGAGAATCCTCCGCGGCGCGACCTCAGCACCGCGGGAGAACGACAGGTCGAAGGCTCCACGACGATAGAAATAGAACGATACGCCTCCGCCCGGAATCCCGATGTTGCCCGACACCGCCCCGAGCGCGTCGAGCAGCCGCACAGTCGCCGAACCGCGCGCGCGCCGTTGCATCCCCCAGCCGACGAGAATCGCCGACGGCCCCCGTGAGTACGCTGCGGCGATCTGCTCGATCTCCGCGGCGCTCACGTCGGCCAGCGCGGCCCAACGATCGATCGTCCGCTCGAATGCAGCCGACTTTAGTCGATCCAGATGATCGCAGTAGCTCGGCGCTTCCGAGTCGGTCAGTCCGCGCTCGAATAGCCAGCGCAGGACTCCGAGGGCGATGGCAGAATCCCCGCCTGGCCGCGGCTGGACGAACAAGTCGGCAAGCTCAACGCCGCGATGGTGAACCGGATCGATCAGCACGATCGTCGCGCCGCGCGCTCGCGCCGCGCGCAGAAGCGGGAGGAGGTGCACGCTGCTGACGTGCGGGTTCTTGCCCCACAGCACGATCGTTCGGCTGTTGGCGAGATCGAACAGGTCGTTACTGTCCTCCGCGCCGAAATCTTCGAGCTGTGCCGCGTCCCCGGCACCGGAACAGACGTCGCCTTCCTTGATTGCCACCGGCCCGAAACGTTCGAAGAAGTAGTCCGTGACCTGCTTCATGAGTCCGAGCGAGCCGCCGCTACGGTAGTTGAGGATCGCCGCTCCGCCGGACTCCGCCCGGATCGCCAGCAGTCGCTCGGCCGCAAGATCCAGCGCTTGGTCCCAACCGATAGCTTCGAAGCCGTTCTCACGCCGTAGTAGCGGCGCCGTCAACCGTTCCGGGTCGTACTGCCGCTCGAGAAACCGACTCGTCCGGTAACACAGGAAACCGCGAGTCACGGGATGGTCCGGATCGCCCTGTAGCTTGGTCACGCGCCCGTCTTCGACCGTGGCCACGATCCCGCAGGCGTCGGGACAATCGCGATTGCAGGTCGTTCTGAGTCGCATGCCCGGCTCGCCTAGATCACGGTTCCGTCGGGAATGATCGTGTTATGCGGAACGACGACGATCCCGTCGCGGATCACGTGGTAGGGCCCCTGGCCATCTCGCTCACCGGACGCATTGACGATCCTCACATTGCGGCCGACGCGCACGTTCTTGTCGATGATCGCGTTCTCGATCACCGCGCCCTTACCGATTCCTAGCGGCGGCACGTCGCCGTCGTCGCGCATGTGGTAGGGATCGGATCCGACGATCAGTGAACGGCGGACCGTGGCCTCGCGGATCACCGCGCGGAGACCGATCACCGATTCTGAGATGTCGCAATCGCTAAGGATCGACCCGCCGGCGAGAACCGTGCGGTAGAGCTTCGCGTTGGTGATCCGTGAGCCGGGTAGCGACCGCATGTGCGTGTAGAAGGTCCACTGCGGATCGTAGAAATCGAAGGGTGCTTGCGGTAGGACGAGATCCATGTGCGCTTCGTAGTAGCTGCGAATCGTCCCGATGTCACGCCAGTAGCCCTTGAAGAAGTGCGCTTGGACCCGGCAGTTCTTGACCGCTTCCGGAATCACGTGATGACCGAAATCGGTCAGATCGTTGTCCAGGGCCCGCCGTAGCGCCTCGGTGCGGAAAAGATAGATGCCCATCGACGCAAGGTATGGGCGGTCGGCGGTGACGCCTCGTGACGCCAGGAGCTCGGGCGTGACCTCCATCCCCGCGCGTGCGGCGGCATCGGCCGGCTTCTCGCGAAACTCGACCACGCGCCCGGCCGCATCCACCCGCACCGCGCCGAAGTCCGCGATCTCCGCGGCCGAACAGGGCAGGACCGACAGCGTAACGTCGGCGTCGCTGTCGAGGTGGTCCCGCAGCATCTCGCGGTAGTCCATTCGATAGAGATGGTCGCCCGCCAGGATCAAGACAAGGTCACCGTCGACGTCGGTCAAGACCTCGAGATTCAGCCGCACGGCGTCGGCCGTCCCCTGGAACCATCGCTCGTGCGACGGCGTCTGTCGCGCAGCGAGAATCTGGACGAATCCGCGCGAAAACATGTCGAATTTGTAGGTCCAGCCGATATGGCGGTGCAGCGACACCGAGTTGTATTGGGTCAGGAGAAACATCCGGTTCATCCCGGAATGGATCGCATTGCTGATCGGGATGTCGATCAGGCGGTATTTGCCGGCGAAGGGCACCGCAGGTTTGGCGCGCAGGCGCGTTAGCGGGTCCAGACGCAACCCACGGCCCCCACCCAAGATCACGACGACGACATCCCGGGCTCTTCGATCGATCTCCACTCGACCTCCCGCCCAACTCAAATCCGTACCGTCCCCTCGAACAGGCGCCGCGTGCAGGCCGCGCAGAAACCTTCGCTCTTCGCATCCAGGTCCGGGAGGTTTCTCGACGCGGCGATGGCGCAAGTCGGATCGCCGCACTCGGGAACTCCTTGCAGTCGGCCCCACATACGCAAGATCTCCTTGACCAGGCGCGCACGCTGCCGCGCCGGATCGGCCTTGCGCCGGTGGAACGCCTCACGGAGCCGGCGCAACGATACGACGGCGGCCCCGTTCTCACGATTGAGCGCGCCGAATACACCCTCGGTCTTCGCCGTGAACAGATCGGCATCGGTGATGAAGACGAATCCGTCGGCTTTGAACGGCGTTGACGCCGCCGGATCGTCCGAACCGACCAGCGTACCAGGCTTGTGTTTGCGCGCTTCGTCGCGGAGCTTGACCAGCAGGACCGCCGCCCGGTGCTGGCCGCGCTCGGCGTCCTCGGAAGAGCGCGGCAGGGCGATGGTCGGTCGCAACTCGACCGGCTGACGAATCGCCCGTGCCGCGCGCGTTCCAGCCGCTTCGACCTCGGCTGAATCGATCTTGCCCACCGGCACGAGGGCGACATGGAAACCGGTCATCGGGACCTCCAGAGGAAGCCCCATGATCGACCGCGCCAGGGGGCGAGGGCAAGTCGGGCTAAAACGGCCCCGAAGGGCGACCCGGATCAGCCGATCGGGGCTGCCGCAAACTGTTTGACGATCCAGTCCGTGGTGACACTCTTGGGCCGCTCGAGTGGCATGCCGAGCGCGCGGTCCCAGATCAGTGAGGCCAGGACGCCCATCGCTCGGGAGACGCCGAAGAGCACCGTGTAGAACTCGTGCTCGACCACGCCATAGTGGGTCAACAACACCCCGGAATGAGCGTCGACGTTGGGCCACGGGTTGGCCGCCTTGCCCTGGGCCTTCAGGACCTCGGGCACGACGTCGAACAACATCGAAACGATTTTGAAGTTTTCGTCGTTCGGCAGATGTCGAAGCGCAAACTCGCGCTCGGCGAGGTAGCGCGGATCGGTCGCCCGCAGCACTCCATGCCCGTAGCCGGGAATGACCTGGCCACGACGCAGCGTATCCCAGACGTACCCGCTGAGTTGCTCCCGGTCTGTAACCTTGTCGCCCAACGCTTCTCGCAGACCCTGAAGCCAACGCATGACTTCTTGATTGGCCAGGCCGTGGAGCGGACCGGCCAGCCCATTGAGCCCGGCCGAGACCGCCAGATACGGATCCGAAAGCGCCGATCCGACCAGGTGTGTGGCGTGCGCACTGACGTTGCCGCCCTCGTGGTCGGCGTGAAGCGTCAAGTACAACCGCATCAAATCGCCCAAACCCGCACCCGCTGCGTCTCCACGGAGCATCAACGCCAGGTTGGCCGCCCAATCCAGACCAGGTGGTGCCGCCGGCAGTTGCCGGCCGCCGTGGTTGGTCCGTCTATAGATGTGAGCGGCGACGAGCGGAAGCCGCGCGAGGAGCGTCATCGCATCCTCAAAGGTCGCATCCCAGTAGTCGGTCTTGTGCATGCCCTCGCGATAGCGCCGAACGAAAACCGACTCCGATTGCAACGCCATCACCCCGACCGAGAGCTGAGTCATCGGGTGGGTGCCTTCCGGCAGGGCATCCAGGGTCCGGGTCACTCCATCGGGGAGCGCCTCGCGGGACCGCCAGCAGGCGGTCAACTCGGCAACATCGCCGGTCGAGGGGATCTCGCCGGTCAGGAGCAACCAGAACAACCCCTCAGGCAGCGGCTGTTCGCCGTCTTCGGCACGAGGCAGTAGACGCAGGACATCGGGGACGGTGAAGCCGCGGAAACGGATCCCCTCCTGCGGGTCGAGCGCCGAGGTCTCGGTCACCATGCACTTGACGCCGCGCATACCGCCGTAGACTTGGGCGACGGTGACGTCGGAGAGCTTCTGATCGCCGTGAGCTTGCAGCAACGACTCGATCTCATCCCGCTTTCGGGGTATAAGATCGACGAGCTTTGCTCTTAACGACTGCATGCCGGAAGGGTAGATTCAGCGACGATTGCTGTCAACGCAGATCGCCTATTTTTCGCGGTCGATCCGCAACTTGGGCGTCGTCCTTCTATTGGGCGGGGCGAGTGACGAGACCGCGGCAGCAGTCGGATCGCCGCACGCCGGGTTGTTGGGGAGATCATGAGCCTGGTCTGTCGCGAGCGTGGGGTGCGGTTATGGGCCTGCGCCCTCGCGACGCTGTGGATCCTCGGCACGGCTGCGGCGGCAGAGACCCGGGGCGGGAGGGAGGACGAGCGGGCGACGGTCGCTCGACTCGAGCAGGGCGTCAAGTTCAAGAAGGGCCGGTTCCGGCTTCAGACCGAGCATTGGCGCATCGAAACCGAGGTCTCCCCCCGCTTCACCGCAGAACTCGGGCGGTTCATGGAGTTGTTTCTGGACCGGTTCACCGTGCTGACCGGGCTGCTCTCGAGTCGTTCGAGGGTCTCGATGCGCCCCATTGTCGTCGTATTCGCCTCCCCGGCTCGCTACGAGAAGGAGACGGGTCTGAGTGACACGCGAGGACTCTTCCGCCCCCGCCGTGTCGGCACCGGCGCCTTCACGTCACTCGAAATCTACACCTACGTCGACGATGGGTCAGGCGATTTTGCCGACTTCGATCTCGAGGTCTTGCAACACGAGGGCACCCATCTGCTGTTGCAGAAATACCTCGGCCTGGCCGAAGTTCCTTCCTGGTTCACCGAGGGGCTGGCGACTCGGTTCGAGCACTGGGACCTGCGACTGGGCGCGGCGGAGAACGAGAAATCCTGTCATGAGGCCACCGCCCGTCGTGTCCTCCACGGAGGTCGCTTTCGACCGGTGCCCCCGATCGAGTCGCTCCTGGCGATCGACCGTGGGATCCGACACGATCACGGACTGCTCATGACGCAGTTCAACTACGTGGCCTCCGCCGCGTTCGTCGACTTCCTGATCGCCTCCGACGAGCGAAAACCGTTACTGACCCAAATATTCCAGCGGATCTCGCGCGGGGTCGACTCGCGCCGTCTCCTGACTTCCGAGGAACTCCTCGCGCTGGGCCCGGCCTGGAAGGAGTACTGGTACGCGCTCCACAAGGAGGCTTGGGACCGCTAGCTCCCGTCCCTCGGAGCTCGACTCATTGCGCCGTGAACCCGCCATCGACGAGCAAGCTGTGTCCATTGACGAAGGACGCCTTCTCCGAGCAAAGCCAGATGACGGCCGCCGCCACCTCCTCGGCGCGCCCAATCCGACCGATCGGGTGCAACGCGGCAAGATCGTTCTTGCCCAGTCCGGTGCCCACGGCGATCCGATCAATCATCGCCGTCTGAATCGCCGCCGGATTCACCGCATTGACTCGAATCCCCTGCGCCGAGTATTCGAGCGCGGCGTTCTTGGTCAAACCAATCACCGCGTGCTTGGAGGCGACGTAAAGTCCGAGCCCTGAAAACCCGATCACTCCGGCAATCGACGAGTTATTGACGATCGCGCCGCCACCACTTTCGAGCATCCGCGGGATCTCGTACTTCATCGACAGCCAGACGCCCTTGACATTCGTGTCCATGATCGCCTGGTAATTCGCCTCGTCCTGCTCGACGAGTGGCCTGAGTTCACCGTCGATCCCGGCGTTGTTGAACGCCACGTCGAGCCGTCCGAAATTCTCAATCGTCGCATCGATCAGGCCGGCCACGTCATCGGCGATCGAGACATCCGTTCGACGAAACGCCGCCTGGCCTCCCGCGTCGCGAATCTCTCGCACGACTTCCTCGCCGCGCGCGACGTTACGGTTGCCGATCATCACTGCCGCCCCTGCGCGTGCGAATGCCAGCGCCGTCTCCCTGCCGATCCCCGTCCCGCCGCCCGTCACCAACGCGACCTTCCCGTCAAAATCCGCCACGTTCGTCCCTCCTTTACAAGGCCCCGACGAGAATACCATCCGAAGATCCGGAGCAGTTCAAGCAGCATTCCTTGCTTGAGGTGGTCCAGCGGCAGTCGCAGACCCAGCGTCTGTTCGCTACCAAGATCGCCGAAGTCTGGGTCGGCCTGATGACTCACGTCGTCGGGCGGGACCGGCCGTTCTGGGAATGCGCCGCGACCCGCCGTTTTTCGGTCGGTAGTCGCTCATTCCCCCGCGCACGGGCCAGTTTTGCGGCCTGTCCATCTCGAGCCTTCCTTCGACGTGCCAGCGGTTTGACCTATCCTGTCCGTCGATGTACCCCGCTCCCTTCGACATCGACCGCGGCCTGCTGTTGGCGCCGATGCAGGATGTGACCGATTCCCCCTTCCGCCTGCTGTGCCGTCGACTCGGCGCGGACATCGTCTACACCGAGTTCGTGAAAACGGACGAGATCGTGCGCAACGCACGCAGCGCCGTGGATCAGATGCGGTTTTGCGATGACGAGCGCCCTCTGGGGATCCAACTCTACGGCGGTGACCCCGCGACCCTGGGCGATGCGGCTCGCCGCGTCGCGGAGCTGAAGCCCGACCTGATCGACCTGAATTGCGGCTGCTGGGTCAAAAACGTGACCCGCCAAGGCGCCGGAGCAGCGCTCCTGCGCGACCTGGGTCGGATGGAGCGTGTCATCGCAACGGTCGTCCGCGCGGTGAGCGTGCCGGTGACGGTCAAGACACGGTTGGGCTGGGACGCGACGAGCATTCGCATCGTCGACGTCGCCCGAATCTGCGAGGCCGCAGGTGCCCGGGCACTCACGGTGCACTGTCGCACTCGCGAACAGGGTCATGCCGGCGCCTGCGATTACGGCTGGATCCCTCGGGTCAAAGCTGCCGTGTCGATCCCGATCGTCGTCAACGGCGGCATCGCCACCCCCGAGGACGCGGCGACCGTGTTCGAAACCACCGGCTGCGATGCGGTGATGATCGGCCGGGCCGCCCTGCGAAACCCGTGGATCTTCCGGCGCGCACGGGAGTACCTGATGACGGGCAAGCTGCCGGCGCAGCCGACCCCGGCCGAGCGTGTCGCTCTATTCCGCGAACATCTGACGCTTTCAATCCGCCACCTGGGAGAGCGTGCCGCGCTGCGGGAGTTGCGCACGCACTACGCACTCCTGCTTCACGGAATGTCCCATGTTTCCGAGGTGCGTAACGCCCTGCGCCACACGCAGAGCCCGGCGATGATCCTCGAGCACCTCGAACGATTCTTCGATCTCTACAGTGTGACGGACTGACGGTGCGCTGAAACCTGATTCACAGGGCTGCCAAACCGTTTCGGTGTAGGCTGCGCGTCTGATTCTCGCGGAGGAACAACGATGAAGCCCCATGCATCTCGCACGACCGAGGGTCGCGGACGCCTGTATGACAACATTGTCGACACGATCGGCGATACACCCTGTGTACGGGTTCATCGCCTGGGGCCGGATCATGTCCGCATCTACGTAAAGGCCGAGTTCTTCAATCCCGCCGCGTCCGTCAAGGACCGACTGGCCATCAGCATCATCGAGGAAGCCGAGGCGCGTGGCGACCTGCGGCCGGGCCAGACGGTGATCGAGGCGACCAGCGGCAACACCGGTATCGGTCTCGCGATGGTTTGCGCTGCGAAAGGGTATCCGCTGGTGGTCACGATGGCCGACAGCTTCTCGATCGAGCGGCGAAAACTCATGCGATTCCTCGGCGCGAAAGTGGTTCTGACTCCCAAGGCTGCGAAAGGCTCCGGCATGCACATGAAGGCCAGGGAGCTCGCCGAGGCTAACGGCTGGTTCCTGGCGCGGCAGTTCGAGACCGCCGACAACGCCCGAGTCCACGAGAACACGACCGCCCGAGAGATCCTCGCCGACTTCGCCGGGGAACGGCTGGACTACTGGGTCACCGGTTACGGCACCGGCGGCACTCTCACCGGTGTTGCCCGGGTGCTGCGGCGGGAGCGACCCGAGACGAAGATCGTGCTCGCCGAGCCGTCCAACGCCCAACTCGTCGGCAGCGGCGTCGCCCAAGCGCGTGGTGCCGGAGGGGCCCCGGCGGGGAGTCACTCGGCATGGGAGCCCCACGTGATCCAAGGCTGGACGCCGGATTTCATTCCCCATGTCCTGCAAGAGTCGATCGACCGGCGCTACTTCGACGAACTGGTTCCCGTCGCGGGGACCGCGGGGATCGAGTGGTCGCGCAAACTGGCCCAGAAGGAAGGGATCTTCACCGGGATCTCCGGCGGCGCCAGCTTTGCGGTCGCGATCCAGGTCGCCGAGAAGGCCGCGCCGGATTCGGTGATCCTATGCATGCTTGCCGATACCGGCGAGCGGTACCTGTCGACCCCGCTATTCGAGGGGATCGAAACCGAGATGACCGAGGAAGAAGCTGCCCTGTCGCGCTCGACTCCTGGCGTCCGCATGGAGCCGGCGTAGCTTCTGGACGGTGGCCGTCGACGCTTCAGGTCCTGTCGCGCTCGAATCGGGCGCGTCAGGCCCGGGCGTCACGGCCGCGACGCCGGCGCGCGCCAGGCGCGGTCTTGCGAAGTTTTCGCGCTGGAGCCCCAGCGCTCGGAGCGGAGGCGACGGCCGCCCCCGTGAGCAACCCTGCCAGATAACGTCCTGTGTGTGAGCGTCGCTCCCGCGCGACCGCCTCGGGGGGGCCCTCAGCCACGATTTCGCCCCCGCCGTTCCCACCTTCCGGGCCCAGATCGATGATCCAGTCGGCCGTCTTGATCACGTCGAGGTTGTGCTCGATCACGATCACGGAGTTTCCGGCGTCAACCAGTCGCTCGAGCACGCCGAGCAGTTTCTTTACATCGTCGAAGTGCAGTCCGGTCGTGGGCTCGTCGAGCAAATAGAGCGTGCGGCCAGTTGCGCGCCGCGACAACTCCTTCGACAATTTGATCCGCTGGGCTTCGCCGCCGGAGAGGGTCGTCGCCGCCTGACCGAGTCGCACGTAGCCCAGGCCGACGTCCTGGACGGTCTGCAGCTTCTCGCGAACGTGCGGAACGGCCTCGAAGAACTCGAGCGACTGATGCACGGTCAGCTCGAGCACGTCGGCGATCGAGCGCCCGCGGAACTTGACTTCCAGGACTTCGGGCGTGAA